>CALXSZ010000102.1 GCA_944391275.1 uncultured Syntrophomonadaceae bacterium | reverse complement strand
GGAGCATTCCCCTTATAAGCCAGTAAACCAAGCCCTCCGCCCACTTTGGTTAAATCCTGTTCCTTATTTCGTGTCCCCTCTGGAAAAATCCCTAACGCCAATCCTTGGCGCAAATAATCGAGGGCTGTCCGAATCGCATGCAGATCCCCTTTTCCTCGCTCGATCGGAAACACTTGAACGCCATACATAAGACATTTCAACACAGGATTGCGAAACAATTCTGCTTTTCCCATATACCAAACCGGTCGATTCATGGCGATCGAAATAATCACCGGATCCCAATTGCTGACATGATTTCCTGCTACCAAAAGGGGACCCTTTGTCGGAATATTTTCCCTTCCTTCGATTTTTATCCCCAACAGATGAAAAAAAATCCAAAATAAAACTTTCCCTATTTTATACAGCATGAATCAACAGCCTCCAATGATTCTTTGCATTTCCTGAACCACTTCTTCCACCGATCGGTTTGTCGTATCAATTTCTATTGCATCTGGGAATTTTTTCAAAGCCCCTTCGCTGCGACTGGCGTCCTGAATATCTCGTTCAATAATCTCCTGGAGAACTTGATCAAAACAAACCGTTTGTTTTTTCTGTTCCCATTCTTTCACTCGCCGTTTCGCGCGCTCTTCAGGCGTTGCCGTTATATAAAATTTGAAATCCGCATTGGGCAAAACCTTTTCCCCAATGTCTCTTCCATCCATAAGCACATTGCATTCTAACGCCATTTTTTGCTGTCGCTCCACCAAAATACGTCTTACTTTTGGATGTTTCGCCACCTGTGGTACAGCAACCGTTACTTCCGGTGTGCGAATGGCGTCGGTTACATCCCGTCCGTCACATAAAATTTTTTGTCTATGACCGTCTTCCTGAAAAGAAATTTCTGTATTTTTCGCCAGTATTGCTAATGCATCCTCCCGATCCAGATCGATCTTTTCTTTCAACGCTTTCCATGTCAACGCTCGATACATGGCTCCTGTATCGATATATAGGATGTTCAGTTCTTTCGCTAAACGTTTCGCAACCGTACTTTTTCCTGCTCCCGCCGGACCATCAATGGCAATTTGCATCTTTTTCCCTACTTTCTCTTGTCCTTTTTATTTTATCACAAACCCTCCTCTCCTCAAAGGGAATCTTTCACTTTTTTCTCAATTTATTGTACATTCTGTGCTATAATGAAAGAAATATTGGGTATTTTTCATCTTACATCAAGGAGGGATTTTCCGTGTCCTTTTCATTAGAATTTCAACGGCAGGAGACGCACCTTGTGCTTCCCCGTTATTCTCCCTATATTCTATCCGAAAATATCTACGACTTACTTTTCCAATATGTTTTAACACCTGAACGAGAAGCTTTATTAAAAAAATTCATTCAAAAATTGGATAATTACACAAAAAGTAATCCGCAAGCACCTTTTTCGATTTCGCTTTCCGCTTTGGAATTTTTGGGGGAAGGCTGGCAGGAATTAAAACTTTTGAATTGGACTGAAATCCCGGTAGCTGTTTTCTCCATTCATTTTACGTCAGACGCTTCACCCGAGGAAAAAGAAGAAAGTTTAGCTGAATTACAGCATCTCATGTTAATGAACTATGACGAAGAGCAACATCTCATTTACATTTATCCACGCAATATGATTTGGTAAGGTTTTTTCTAGATTTTTTTGTTCTTATCGATTTTTTCACTTTCATCGCTAAATCGCTAAACTTGCTAAATCAATATACGACAATAAATAAGGCGCTTTTACAGCGCCTCATTTGTTTCTTATTTAAATATAAAAGGAGATTAAATTAAAACCAACGGTTTAATCAAATCGGCTGGTTTTTCCTTCATCAGCATTAAAGCCGGTTCAACGCCTTCCAACCCCTGGAAGGTATGTGTAATTAATTTTTCCGGATGAATTCGATTGCATTCAACGAGACGAGCCAGTTTTTCAGAACGTAACCGGCCTCCTGGCATCAGTCCGCCGACAATCTGCTTGTGACCCATTCCGCATCCCCAATCAATGCGCGGAATTTTAATGTAATCGCCGCTGCCCAAATAGTTTACATTACCGACTTTTCCACTGGGTTTAAGCATACGCACGACTTGATCAAAGGTATCGACGTTCCCGCCTGCAACAATAACTCGATCCACTCCGTATCCATGCGTTTTATCTAAAATCTGTTCGACAATATCGCCATTGCGGTAATTAATGACGTCCGTTGCACCAAATTCTTTCGCCAGTTCCACACAATTTTTTCTCGAACCTACCGCATAAACGTTCGCTGCTCCACGAATCGCCGCTGCAGCGACAGCCATCAGCCCAACCGGACCAATTCCAATAACGGCTACATTATCCCCAAATTGAACATCCGCTAATTCAACCCCATGAAAACCGGTGGGAACCATATAGCTAATCATGCAAGCAGCGCCCAAATCCATTCCTTCCGGCAATAACGCCAAGTTTCCGTCGGCGTCATTCACATGGAAATACTCACTGAAAACGCCGTCTTTAAAGTTTGAAAACTTCCAACCAG
>CALXSZ010000101.1 GCA_944391275.1 uncultured Syntrophomonadaceae bacterium | reverse complement strand
AACCGATTCTTATGGAACGATATGCGCTTCAGCTGCATTTATACCAACGAGCCTTAGAAGCCCTTACGCAAAAAAAAGTAAAAACCGCTGGACTGTATCTCTTATCCTATGGGAAATTTTTAGAAATAAGGAGAGAAGAAGTTTCTACCAAGAATCCGAGCGAGGGTATGTAGTGCGTGCATTGGCTTGAAGATACAAACAAAAAAGCTGGAATGAATAGATATTCCAGCTTTTTTGCGTTAAATGAGGTCAAAAAATTTCCAATTTTTAAGCAACTGTCATGCGAAAAGACTTATGGACGATTATGAAAACGTTTCAATAGACAAAAACCAAAATGAACAACGAAAATGAGACGAGAGAAAGGATCAAACCCTGTTTGTGAACTGTTAATGAGACGGTTCAATCTCGCAAGACCCTATTGGTTTTGCTGCTCCAAATAGAATTGATGGTTTTCTAACAAGCGTTTATCCCAGGGCGCTTTGGCGATGGCTTTCTCGGAATAAGAAATTGCTTTTTCTTTTAATTTTAAGTGATAACAGCAGATGGCTGCGATATCGTAAGGCGTCGAATCCCATGCGTTCAGTTCGTTAATGTATTCCATAGATTTACAAGAAATTTCCAACGCTTTTTCGCAGTAAAAAAGAGCGGGTGCGAAACGCTGCCAATTATAATAAAGCAAGGCTAATTCAAGGTAGGGTTCGCGCAGCCAGGGCGTTTCCTCCGCGGCTTTTTTAAACCAAAAAATAGCTTGGGCCGTATTCTTTTGGGCTTGATATCCTCTTCCGATAAAACGCATAGAAGCGGAGCGTTCTTCATCCCAGACGGCGGCAGGATGATCCAAATAACGTTGCAAGGTTGCAATGCTTTCAGAAAAACGTTTCGCATACATGAATTCACGCCCCAAATAATGCAAGTTTCTGGGCGTTGGAGACTCATTTACCGCCAGTTGCAACAAGTCTAAATAAAAAGAACGAGATTTTTGAGGATCTGGGTAATGATTGAGCACAAATCCGGGGATTTTAATGACTTTTTGCGGCCCTTCGCCAATATAATCTAGAATTTCATGCGCCGGATAAATCCAACGATAAGCGTGACGGGCATGGATTTTCTGATACCAATATTGAATGGCCGGAGAACCGTCGGGCAGAAAACTCCAATTATAGGTAAAAAGGCCTTGGGTTACGTCCGGCTCCCAAGCGGCTTCCAGCGCTTCGCGCCAACCGGGACTAAGTACTTCATCCATATCTACTGATATACAGATATCAACATCGTCTGGGATTTTTTCTAATACGGCGTTGCGGGCAAAATCAAAACGAAAGGGTGAAACGTGAACATCATGCACCACCGCGCCCCGCGCACGCAGCAATTCAACGGTTCGGTCGGTCGATCCCGTGTCGCCGACAACCACTAAGTCGGCGTCTTGAACGGAATCCATAAAACGATTAATAAATTTTTCTTCGTTTTTCGCAATTCCATAAATACATACTTTATATTTTTTCATAAAGGCCACCTTCCCATTTCTCATCAATCGGTTTTGGCACAGTCTATGAAAAAAGAAGGCGTAATGTACCAATTTTTTAAAGCGAAAGTTCTTCTAAAGAAATCACAAAATAACAATTTTTTCCTCGTTTGGACAAAGATTTTTTATTTTATTCCTTTAAAAGTGAATATCAATTTTATTTCTTATTTGAATGCACAAGAAGTTTCTGAATGAGCATATAGTCGGCGGGACAAAATTTGTAATTTAATAATTCAGACCTTTTTACCCAACAAATTTTTTGGCCTTCTTGGGCAATCGGATAACCATGTTGGATTGTACAAAGAAAAAAAGCGAACTGAATACTTTGGTTGGGATAAAAATAGGTTGTTTTTTCAAAAAGGGATTGAACGTTGACGTCGATTCCCAATTCTTCACGGCACTCTCTAATAACGCATTCTTCAAAAGTTTCGTCATTTTCTACTTTCCCGCCAGGGAATTCCCAAAAAAAAGCCAGATGTTTTCCGGCTGGACGTTGACAGATCAAGAAGAAGTCTTTTTGTTCAATAATGGCCGCTGCAACTTTTATCATGAATTTAAACCTTTCTCTGTTTAGCCGTCAATGTATCCACGGTTAATTTTAGGACCGCTGTATGTTCGGTCATTTTCTCATTAAAATGATAATTTTCTCCTTCTACAACATGATAATGATCTACCAGAAGCTTTAGCGCATGAATTTTTTCTTCACCTTCTAAATAAGTCATGACGCCGGTTCCCATAACCGATTCATAAAGCATGGTACATTGGCACACTCCCACATTTGAACCGGTTGAAAGACCATGCGTATTTTCCATAACGAAAGCGACTTTGTTGTTTTTTTTCAGTAAATCATGCTTTTTTCCGACATTTGCTCCATGAAAATAAAGAAAAACCTTGTTCCCACATACTTGAATGCCGAAATTCATAGGCACAACGTAAGGGTATTCAGAGTCGTGGAAAGCAACATGACAGACCTCGCATTGCTGCATAATTTGGATGATCGAATCGAAATCACTCAGTTCACGATCTTTTCTGCGCATATTTTTAGCTCCTTTTTTGTAATGTATCAGAGGAATGTATCAAAATTATAGCATACGAACTAAATAAATATGGGAATTATTTGAAAATTTCCAAAAGTGTTTTGCAAAAAATGTAAATAAACAGGCAAAAAGAAGGCATTGTGCATAAACTGCTAGAGAATTACCGAAAGGTAAAGATCAAGTTAAAGAGGTGAAAGAATTTATGTATTGGGATGATTGGAATTCCTTCAATGACCGATGCGGATGTGGTTGCGATTGCAATTGCAATAATCACTGTCATGATAGAGGTCCCACCGGAGCAACTGCTCCGTTAATATATGCACAACAATAAGTCATAACCCGTGCTCAAGAATTTAAATACATAAATCGACGCTTATAATCCGTCCGAAAGGGATCGGTCACTGCTGATTATCATCTTGTTTGCGGCAAGCATCGTTTATTTTAATGACAAACTACAACATTAGGGATAAAAATACTTTCAAGGAGCTATTTAACTCTTCCAAGAATATACTGTGATAAACCGTAAAAAGAAAGTTGGAAAAGCATGTCAGATTACAATAATAACCAGTATTATTTTAAATGTCCCATTTGCTGGTGTCAATGCATTCCCAGAGCTGCAGGACCGACAGGGCCGCAAGGTGCACAGGGCGTCCCAGGACAACGAGGCCAGCAGGGTCCCGTAGGACCTACCGGACCCACCGGGGCACAGGGTGCTACGGGAGCGACGGGTCCAACAGGAGCAACTGGAGCGACAGGTCCAACCGGGGCAACCGGCGCAACTGGGGCAACGGGAGCGACAGGTCCAACCGGTCCAACAGGAGCAACGGGTGCGTCTGGCGCAACAGGCGATACTGGCCCAACAGGTCCAACAGGGCCAGAAGGAGCCACGGGTGATACCGGACCGACCGGTCCTGCGGGGCCAACTGGACCTTCTGGTGGTCCGACGGGTCCGACAGGTCCAACTGGAGCCACGGGTGATACCGGAGCGACAGGTCCAACGGGCCCCACAGGCGCAACGGGTGATACCGGGGCAGAGGGAGCAAC
>CALXSZ010000100.1 GCA_944391275.1 uncultured Syntrophomonadaceae bacterium | reverse complement strand
CTTATTCATGAAATCGAAAAATCGTTTATGGGTGTTACCATATGGCTTTTGGTTGCATTGCTTACATTCGGTCTGCTCTACTCCGCTCCATTTCATTCCATCAAAAAAACCGCCCCAAAACAGAGCGACGAAATAAAAATTTTTATACGGCGCCGTGTACAGCCATCCTCTATGTTTTCTTAAAACAATGCTCAAACAAAAAAGCCCTTTACTTTTTTTGTAAAGGGCTTTTTCTTTTCACATTTTAGCATCCTTGTCCGCAGCCGCCACATGAATCACACGAACATCCACAGCCGCCGTTAATCTCAGCTAAAATTTCTTCGACTGCTTCTTTGTCGATCGCTCCCGCCAAATAGGGGGTTCCGTTGATGACGGTAATGGGAAAAGCATAGCCTTTCATAATGACTTCTTCAATTGTTGGAAAATCTCCAAGCGGTTTACCTTCCGTATTCACAAAGGAAAAAGCAACTTCTTCCTCATTATACCGTTCACGCATATTTGCTACCATGCGGTCAAATTCCGCTTCCACGTTTTGTACGCCTCCGCATCCGGCGCATCCGCAGCTGCATCCCGCGCCCATGCCGACGTTTGTCCCGCCAAATACCACAACATCAAATTTTGCCATAAGCTTTAATCGCTCCTCTCATCATAGTTTTATTGTTATATTTTCATCATTTTGCATTTATCCTCTTAACGAACGTAGCTATAGTATAGCCTATTTTCGTAAAAATTGCTGCCTTTTTCATTTTATTTTATCGAATTATTTTTTTCTAATTTTCCCAATCCATGTCATCTTCCGGGACACGAAATTGCAAACGGCGCGGGCAGCATTCTACATGCCAGGGAAGCTGCGGCCCCCGTTCGCCATCTAAATCGGTCGCCGAATTGGGCTGTAAATCAATATCAAAACTGCGGGCGCGGCAGTAGAAGATGGATTCGTCGTTGATCAACTGCCCAGTGGGAAGTTTTAACAGCATAGGCGTAATATTGTGTAATCGAACTTTTTTTAAAGCCAAAAGATCTAGATATCCATCGCTCATTGCATCCTGAAAAGGAAGATGCCGAAAGCCTCCAGCGACTCCCCCGTTTAAAATCATGAAAAAGAAAATGTCCTCCTCATATTTCCTGCCCACATCATCTTCTACATTCATGCGCAAAACGCGCAGTTTGGGAATCTTCTCTAACCCCTTCAAAAAATAGGCAATCCGCCCCAAGAGATTTTTTAAATTATGATCCACCTCATGCGCGGTTTCCGTAATAAAGCCTGCGGAAGCCACATTCACAAAATAATGATTGCGGATTTTCCCTACGTCAATGGGAAGAATTTTCCCTTGAGTCAGCACACGGCAATATTCTTCTTCGTAACGGGGGATGTGCAAATAATTGGCCACATCGTTGCTTGTGCCTTCCGGGAACAGCGCCAACGGAACTTCAACCCCGCAATGGATCATCGCGTCCGCCACTTGATTGAGCGTACCATCTCCTCCGGACGCTATGATGGTATGCCAAGGCTGTCCAGCAATTTCGCGCATGGTCTTTTGAATATATTCCGCATTACGGATTCGAAAGGGAACCACCTGAAGCCCTTGTTCTTGACAAAAATAGACGATTCGATCAAGTTTTTCTGCAAATCCCGCCAGTCCTGCGACCGGATTATAAAAAAGCGCCACATTCTGCATCTTGCACCTTCTTTCTATTCTTCATTATCTTCATTATTTTCATTCCGTATCGTATCGTCAAAAACCTGTTCTGTAAAGGGAAGTTCTTGGACTTTTTTTAATTTTCTTTCAATGGTACGGGTCTTCCCAGATACTTTGTCGATGCTATTGCTGGCTTCTTCTAGCTTTTTGCGGGTCTTGTCCAATAATTCTCCGAAACGTCTGAATTCTGTTTTCACAGCACCCAAAGTCTCCCATACCTCGCTGGAATGCTCTTCCATAATGAGCGTCCGAAAACCAATTGCAAAACTGTTCAGCATTGCCGCCATGGTGGCCGGACCCGCAATATTGACCCGATACGTACTTTGAATATCGTTCAGTAAACCCGGCCGCCGTACGACTTCCGCATACAAACTCTCTGTTGGAAGAAAAAGAATCGCAAAGTCCGTTGTATACGGCGGCGCCACATATTTTTCCCGAATGGTTTTCGCTTCCGTTCGGATCCGGTTTTCCAATTCGCGTCCGGCCTCTTCCGCCGCCGCCTTGTCTCCTTTTTCCAGGGCTTCCAACAGACGAATATACGATTCCTGAGGAAATTTGGCGTCAATGGGAAGCCAAACGGCCTCCTGCCCGGTCTCTTTCCCCGGAAGTTTTACGGCATATTCGACCCTTTCATTGCTATTCGGTTTCGTTGCGACATTAACGGCATATTGCTCGGGCGTTAAAATATCCTCCAACAAATTGCCCAACTGCATTTCTCCCCAAATTCCTCGACTTTTCACGTTGGTCAATACCTTTTTTAAATCGCCTACGCCAACCGCCAACGTTTGCATTTCACCCAATCCTTGATGCACCGCTTCCAACTGTTGGTTCACCAATTGGAACGATTCGCCTAACCGACGTTCCAAAGAAGCCTGCAACTTTTCATTCACCAGAAGACGCATTTCCTGGAGTTCTTTTTGATTGATTTGATTCATTTGCCCCAACTGTTTTTCTAGGGTTTGTCGCAATGTTTCCATCCGTTTTTCATTGGTTTCACCCATCTGTTGAATGCGCGCGGCAAAAGTTTCCAGCTGATTATTCTGCACGCCGGTAATTTCCAACATACGTCCTAAAATCGAATCCAATTGTTCGCGCTGCCCCTTACGCACCTCATCGCGCATTTGCCGGGCAGCGTGGGTATTTTCCTGCCGCAAAAAAGAAATTTCT
>CALXSZ010000099.1 GCA_944391275.1 uncultured Syntrophomonadaceae bacterium | reverse complement strand
ACAGGCGGAGAAATTTCCAAAATACGATCTAGTTCACGGAAAAATTGATTGATCATTTCCAACGAATGGGGTAAAGCCTGATTATCCTCTTGATAGGATTTCATCACGCTATCTTCCGCTTCCTGGCGAAGTTGTTCCGTATATTGTACATCTTCAATCCTTGCCTGTATCGGCGATTGGATGGTTCTCGTGGCCACTTCATCCAGCGTCAGTGTCTGATTAAAATTTACGCTGTCGCTTAAGAGAACGACAATTAAACCTACATAAAGTACGCTCACTAAAATATTTTGCGTACTCGGCTTCTGTAAAAGTTGCCACAGAAAGGTATTCTTCATTTTTTGCAAAAATTTGATTCGTTCCATGGTCGTTCCTCAAAAACCATTCATCCGCTTTCCATGCATTTTAACTTTACGAGCGGCGCGTTTCATATTTTTCATAAGCATCAATAATCTTCTGCACCAATGGATGACGAACAACGTCCTCCCGGCTTAGATGTTCAAAAGAAATTCCCCGAACCCCTTTTAAAATTTCTTCAATTTTAATTAATCCGGAGGTTTCTTCCTTCGGCAAATCCACCTGCGTAATATCTCCTGTGATAATGGCTTTGGAAGAAAATCCCAGGCGCGTTAAAAACATTTTCATCTGCTGCGGCGTCGTATTTTGCGCTTCATCCAAAATAATGAAAGCGTCGTTGAGCGTCCTTCCCCGCATATAGGCCAGCGGAGCAATCTCAATAACATGCCTGTCCAAATAACGTTGGGTCAGTTCAACCCCTAAGATATCAAACAAACTGTCGTACAAAGGACGCAAGTAAGGATTGATCTTTTCAATAAAATCTCCGGGTAAAAAGCCTAATTTTTCCCCCGCTTCCACAGCCGGTCGAACTAAAATGATCCGTTCCACATCTTTGTTGCGTAAAGCCCGAACGGCCATTGCAACAGCCAAATAGGTTTTTCCGGTTCCGGCCGGACCAATTCCAAAAACAATATCATCTTTCAAAATGGCTTGAACATACCGCTTCTGTCCAATGGTCCGGGCCTTAATCGCTTTTCCTCGCGAGGTCGTCACTAAAGATTCGGAAACAATATCCCCGTGGCTTTGCACACCGCCTTTACGCAACAAATGATCCCAATAGGTGATTTGGTTTAAATCCAGTTGCCCTTCCTTTTCTATCGTTTCCAATAACGCTGAAAATAATTTCTCCATATGCCGAACATCTTCCGCATTTCCCCGTAAAATCAGTTCCGTCCCCCGTGCAATAATCCGTACGGAGCTAAGCTGCGAAAGGTAATTCAAATGACAATCGCCCACCCCCAATAAAATGGACATGGTTTCGTTATTTGCAACTGAAATCTTTTGTTCTACTTCTTTTTCCGGCAAAATTGTTTCTCCCATATTTTAAAATTTTTCGTATCCAACGAATCTTTCCATTCTCGACTTTGATTCATTATACTTTAAACTGGATACAAACACAAGTTGAACCCTCTATCTTTCCTCGATTTGCTGTGCCTGGGCAATGTCCTCCACACATTCAATCACCGCTTGAACCCGTACCACAACATCGCTCGCTTGAGAAATGGTTCGATATTGGACGTCTCCTGGAAGTTCCGTCCATCCCTGCTTTTCCAGCAAAGCTTCCCGCGCCCGTTTTTTGGCTATTTCCAACGCTTCTGCTCGACTATATTCTACTTGCGTCACCATTTCCTCTTGCCATGTTCTTTTTTTCCATCCCAGTTCACCCCACGGAGTATGAAAAACATATTCCTGTATTTCTTCGACTCCGTCTGCATAAGGGTTCTCTTCTTTCCCGCTTAATACCCAATTTCCCCACGGTAAGCACAGTTGTATCGACGACTCCTCCTGTCCGCTCTTATTCCGCTCTTCTTGTAGGAGCGGACACTCGCCATAGCTTTCATACCACACTCTCGCTTTAACTACGCCGCGTGCCCGAACCCATATGGGTTCCGGCAAAATGTCTTCCGTTTCTTGATCTTCTGAATCCGATAACGACGCATCTCCTGTTTCATTTTCTTCATTTTCTTCACCCTGAATGATCGGAAGTATTTCTCCCGATATCAACACCTGGCCCTGTGTAACGGCGTCCCCTTTCTGTACCAACGCCTGCCCTTCTTGCAACAGAATTTCTTCAATCACCCCGTCACAGCGAGCCACGATATCGCAAGGCCCCTGGACGTCATCGGAAGCCATAACGCGCTCGACCACTTTAATATTCGCTTTTACCCCGCTAATTTTTATTTCGGCGTAGGCTAATTCCGGCATCAGACGCAAAAGATCGCCTTCTACTTCTAACCGGTTAATGTTCGGCTGAAAAGCGCCCACGTAAAATCCACATGAACGAGCGGTCTGTAAAATTTCCTCCCGGCTTATTTTTTCATTTCCCTCTATATCAATGAACCAAATAAAAGAAGTGGCCAAATACAACAACAGAATGACGACTAAGGCGCCTCCCCACAGTCCAATTCGTCTTTTTAATTTCTTCCGTACAACCGGCACACCCATTCGATTCAAAATTTTAACGTCTAATCCTTGTTCTTCTGCAATCGCTCGTGTGGACGCCAAAGCGCTGCTGCGGATTTTTAAAATAATGCCGTTTTCTTTTTGACGCACGTCCTGAATAAGTACCCCGCGGCTCATTAATAAATTAATTAACTTTTCTGGTTTCGCGCCAGAAATTTCGATGAGAATCATCCCGCCCATCTGGTCTGCGATACGATTGGACAATTCTTTTTCCTCCCTATTCAAAAAATAACAGTTGATCAATGCGTCCAATGAATTGAATTTCTTCGGAACATAATGATCGGATTTCCAGATCTTTCCCTTGTATTTCCAGATAGCCCCGCGCTAAATTCACACGCATTCGATTGGTGGAACATTCAATAATTCCTCGATGATTTTCTATGCTCAGTTCCTGACGTCCGATGAGCGTAATTTTCGGCAAATCCAAAACGAGATCGCCTGGAAGTTCGAACCAATCCGTCATGACTTTGCCGAAAGCCTCCCGTTCTTTTTTTCGATTTTCGGCCATTTCTTTTTCTCCTTCATGTTGTCTTTCTTCATCTTATGAATCATTCTTTGTCTCCATTCCTCTCCAGAAAATGAAAAAATGCGTCTTCGTAACATTCGACGCATTTGATTATATGATACCTTTGATTCGATCAATCTGGTTCGATCAATCTGGATAGAACAGATAGAACAATTTAAACAAATACCATGGCCAGAATACTAAACAAAAAAGTAATAATGAGAATAATCACAACCGCAATAACAAAGGCGCTTTTCTTTTGATTGCGGACATTTCGACTAAAATATTTCATCGCGTTTACCTCCCTTGATTGTTTCCCCCATATTAAACTATTCCTGATCCATCATGAATTCATTAAATATCGAGTCGTTCTTTAAATTGAGTCGCTCTTTAATAAGAAGAGATTTGGTAATCCCCCCATTTTCTTTGGCGATCTTCTTTAAAAACAATTTCTTTTCCTAAGTTTTTTTTCAAATAAGCCAACGCTTCGAAATCTTTATTTATGACTTCTGCCAAGTCCGGATGAAGCACACAAACAATGGTTTCACCTTCCAAATACTTGGCGGAAGCCAGATCGTTTTTCAAGGTTGTCGCATACGACGGCAGACTAATCACTCGACCGGCTCCGCCGCAAATGCCGCATTCAACCGTGAATTGTTCCAGACAACCGCGTCGGGTTTTTTTTCGGGTCATCTCTAAAAGTCCTAACTGGGTGAATCCCAATACTTTTGTATGCGCCTTGTCTTTCTTTAATTCTTCCCGCAGTACCGCCAGGACCTGTTCTTGGCTTTCCCTAAGCTGCATATCAATAAAATCAATGAGAATCATCCCGCCCACTCCACGTAGGCGCAGTTGACGCGGGATTTCCCGAGCCGCTTCCAAATTTACGTGTACGACCGTTTCTTCAAAGTTATCTTTTCCTGTGAACTTCCCACTGTTTACATCCACCACCATCATTGCTTCAGTCTGATCAAAAATTAAAAATCCTCCGCTTTTTAACCAGACTTTGCGTCCTACAGCCCGCTGAAGTTCCTTGTTTAGCCCCATTTTAGCAAACAAGTCTCCTTCCTGAAAAATCACTTTAGGGCGCGCTTGCAGTTGTACTTTTTGAAAAAAATCTTTTATTTTATAATAGAGTTTCTCTTCATTTATCCAAATTTTTTCGGTTTCCCCATCCAAATACTCTCTTAAAGCCCGTTCCATCTCATCGGGCTCCTGCCAGATAACAGCCGGTACGTTTCCCGAATCGGCTTGTTGTTCAATCTTTTGCCACTGCTTTAGTAAAACAGCCGTCTCTATCTTGATTTCTTCTTCCGAGGCGGTTAAACAGGCGGTTCTCAAAATGGCTCCCATCGAAGAAGGCAAGAGTTTCTCCATTAGTTTTTTTAAGCGGCGTCGTACGTCATCTCCCTCAATTTTTCGCGATATACGTAGTTCATTTCGGAATGGCATTAAGACCAATAAGCGCCCCGGCAGGGTAATTTCCTCAGTTACTCGAGCGCCTTTACCCCCGGACGCTTGTTTAACGACTTGAACCAACACGTCTTGTCCTTTTTTCAAATTGATTTCCGAACTTTCTTTTCTTTGAACGACGTCTGAAAAATAGAGAATGGCATTCTTCTCTTGCCCAATATGAACAAAGGCACACAAAATCCCCGGTAATACTTTTTGAATTTTCCCTTTGTAGATTGTTCCGACATTTGTTTGGTTTTCTGTACGAAAAACTTCTACCAATTTCCCGTCTTCCAAAATCGCCGCTCGGCTTTCCCAAGGAAAAACTTCCACAACTATTTCTCTAATCAGCCTGTTCACCTCAAAACCATACATGAAAAACGCGGGACGGTTTTCATTTTTTCTTTACCTTTTAAGGTACACTCTTTAACCCAAATCTGTCAACTGGCCTTTCCCTGAAATTTTTATAAAATTCTCTCAAATTTTTCCTTTGACCTTCTTTTCCATTTCTGCTATAATGTGAAAGAATATTAAAAAGATTTGTTAATTGTTTTTGATTTATGCGCCTGTAGCTCAGTGGATAGAGCGCCGGCCTCCGGAGCCGGGTGCGGAGGTTCGATTCCTCTCAGGCGTACCACTATTGACTATACGAACCTTGAGGTGCAAATTGTTTGCCTGGAAAGGTTCTTTTTTTATTATTCTCCATTTCTACGCATGCTATCGAGAAGGTTTATCTTCCAATTAATTCTATGAATAAAAAAACGGGGGCATCCGCCCCCGTACACGCATTTTCGGTTGGTCAAAAATTATTCTCCATAGACTCCGGCCCGGTCATTGATTACCAAAACGCGCAGCATGTCTTCGGATATATCCAAATTCTGCCCGTTTCCAGACAAATAACCTTTGTTAATCAGTTTTTGAATGGTTGTTCGACCCCATTCCGGAACTTCTTCAAGCGTATTATAGCGCACGGCTGGCACCTCACTTTCTTCATTGTTCTCTTGTACAGGCGTATTGTATAAATTTTTCTCAGCTTCTCTTCGCCGAGTTAATCCGGCTAATACAACGCCCCCACTTTTATTATAGGCCGTGATGTGTTCGGGAATTTGCTGGATCGTACGATTCCGACAGAGCTGTCGCAGGCTTCCAACGCCACAATTATACGTAAAGCTTACAAGTGCATCAAATTGATTCTGATTTAATTCATTCGTGACGGGGCAATCATCCGGATTGTTGACATACCCCACATAAACTTGCAAATCTTGGAGAAGCAACGCATCCGCTTCTTCCTGCGTAATCGTCATTCCAGCATAGACGTCCGGTCCATAATGTCCCCATCCAATTGTATAATACGTTTCGGTGGGAACAGCTTTATAGGCTTTCAATCGACATCCTTCAAATTTTTGAATGAGTTTGATTCCAGCCGCTCCAATATTACGACTCAATTTCATTCTCTCCTTTCCGTCTGGATATCCCGCACGCTGGTCAGCATAGATAAAATTCCTGCCAATATCGAGGCGGAAAAAACCATTTTCCAATTTACATTATCTAATACCGCCGCAGTTCCAATAGTTGCAACAGCGGTTTGAGCAACGGTTTTAACGGCTTGGACGACGGCGGCTTGTAGCCATTTTTTCATAATTGCTCCTCTCTTTCTACATCATCCTACCAGTGATTGATCTCTTAAAAAGATTTTCACTTCGGACATTCTTTTTGCAAAACAATTGTATTTACGGAGTTCATACGTCCCGCTGCGCTTTTTCATCTGCAATTGCCCGTTTTTTAACGGCTTTTCTTGTCTAGGCTTCTGAATCAGATGATCTAAAGCGCACGATTCCCCTCATCAAATGAAATCATCACCATTCCATTCCCTTCATGTCTTTTTTAAAAATCTTCCAAGTCAAAGCCGTCCTTTTAGATTATATGTTTTTTCCATTTTTTTGGTGTTGCCAAAGACGTAGCGCCAGAAATGCGAAAAATGCCTTGCAAAACGCCTCTTCGTTTGTGGACCTTTTGGTTCTAATTGATTATTGGGAAAATCTTGAAATATTTGAAATATTTTTTCACGGCTGTTTTTCATATCAACCAAAATCTTCAGAAGGATTGTACTAAAATCGATCATATGCTTATTTGTAATAGGGATATATGAAACGACAGCCGCCAATAACCCGCCAATAAATTGTAAGGTATCCCTATCACTACCATACTTTATGGAGTTTTTTCTTTCGCCGCAATGCGAACGCATCCCCCTGTCCAACTGAAAATCAGACGGCGCCTTTGCAACTGAAAAAAGACAGATACCAATAAAAAGAAAAAACGGATCGCTTCACCATGCTATTAAGCGATCCGTTTCCTGCTTTATTCATGAAATTGATTTATTAACCAAAACCGGCAAATGAAAATTTATTTGTCTGCAATCCTCCTATGGGATTCTTTTCAGTTTTTCTATTCATTTGCTGTACGTCCGGTAATTTTCCGTTTCACAGTAACACCGTGCACGGGCTTCGTTTAAAACAACGTCGGTGCGATCAATCTGTTCACTCTTCTCCCATTTTTATCCGATGCGTTTTTTCACTCAGCCGTCTCAGATAAGCAGCCGTTTCCGTTTTTAAATCGTCTTTTTTCAGCTGCCAACGCCAATTTTTTCCCGTCGTTCCGGGGATATTCAGACGAGCTTCATCGCCCAACCCCAAAACATCCTGCATAGGCAAAATTACAACCGAAGCAGAAGACGCATATATTTTTTCGATCATTTCTTGAGCAACGTATAGAGGTTTACCATCGCTTGGATGCGTTTCACACCATCCAACCAATGTTTGATTATCGTGGGTTCCACTATAAAGCAACCGTGGATTTTCCTCTGAATCATTCCCCTCCATCCATTTCTCAGGTTCAAATTGAAAAACATCCATTCCCATAAACCCGCAAACGTGCAGCAAATTACGAACCGGTACGGTAATTTCGCCTAAATCTTCAGCAATCAGCGGTAAACTCCCGAATTGCTGATAGAATGTTTCAAACAACTCCTTTCCCGGTCCAAATTTCCAACATCCATCGGATGCGTTCGTATTTACCGGAATTTCCCAATAGCGCTCAAAACCTCGGAAATAATCAAGCCGAACCCAATCAAAACGTCGGATGGCCTGACGAATCCGTTCCACCCACCAGGCGTAATGGTTTTTTTTCATCTCCAGCCAACGGTATAAGGGATGGTTCCATACTTGCCCATCGGATGAAAAACCGTCCGGCGGCACGCCGGCCACACAGCGGGGATATCCTTGTTCATCTAAATCGAATTCGTTCGGATTTTTCCAGACGTCTACACTGTCTGCACTCATGTACATCGGCAAATCCCCAATAATTTGAATACCTTTTTGACGCGCGTAATTATGGACGTTCTGCCATTGCTGCGCAAACAGATACGGGCAAAAGATATAAAACGCACATTTTTGGGAAAAAGCCGCTTCCTGTTCCATTTTGATCTTTCCCAGAGAATCCGGGCGTGCGTCCGACGGCCATTCTTGCCAAACGGAATGACCATATTGCTGCTTTAGGACGCAAAAAGCCGCATAATCTCGTAGCCAAAACCGATTTTCCTGACAGAATTTCTGATAAGCTGTATCGGGTACAAACCGTTTCCAAGCTGCATAGAATAATTTCCAGCGAATTTTTTGGATGGTTTGCCACAGAGGTGCATCGCTTTCTTTCCAAGTTTGCTCAACCCGTAAGAGTTCCTCCGATTCAAGCCATCCTGCTTTTACTAATTCTTCTAAATCAATCCAGTCTTCGTTCCCAGCAAAAGCCGACTGTCCAGCATAGGGGGATCCATAGGCGTCGGTTGGATTTACAGGAAGTATTTGCCAATATTTTTGTCCGGACTCCGCTAGAAAATCAATCCAACGTTTGGCTTCCTCTCCCAAGCTCCCTTTTCCCCACTTCGAGGGAAGGGAAGAAACCGCTAAAAGCACTCCGGCTCCTTTCTCCATCGTTCGTGCGAACCGGCTAGGCGGCCCTACACGGAAAATTTTTACGCCTAAAGGGGGGACCGCATCTCGTAGCTTTCCATCGGATTGCGGAAAACAAACTTGCCCTGTCAAAAGATCCAGTGCACCGGATGACGCCCAAGGCGCCTCCAACGAAAACGTTCGCTGCTGAGAGCGGTTCACGACTACAACCATCGTATCCTTATCATTCCTACGATAAAATCCCAAAAGATCCTCGCCAGGAATAAACGGTTCAAAGGTTCCGTTAATCCACACGTTCCAGGCGCGACGAATAGCAATAAGGGTCTGATACCAAGCTTTTAGTTCAGTATTTTCCCGCTCCCATGGATACGTTCCCCGGTTATACGGATCTGAATACCCTTCCACACCGGCTTCATCTCCATAGTAAATACAAGGAACCCCTGGAAGGGTCATCTGCAACGCCGCTAAAACACGAAGACGGCGGATCGCTCGATTCCGCTGCTCATCGGACAAACGGAACGTTTGTCTCTCTTCTTCAGACAGTTCCGTCTCATCCGGCGCTTCCCCCAATAAGGTCAAAATCCGTACGCGATCATGGCTGCCCAATAAATTGAAATTCGCGTAAAAAGCTTCAGGCGGATAATTTTCCTGAAGGCTTTTGATTCTGCGTACCGTTAAAAAAACCGGCTGTTTTTCCAGGATAAAATCCAACAGAATCTCCCGAAG
>CALXSZ010000098.1 GCA_944391275.1 uncultured Syntrophomonadaceae bacterium | reverse complement strand
GTCAATATAGGGCGTTGTATCATCCAATTCTTGTTCAGCCAATTCACGGCAGAAAACGGCCGAAAGTTCTTCAACGGTGATGGGTTTCAACGTAGCCGGATTTAAAATCGGAGCCGGTTTATTTTTCATATCCGCTCGTAGATTGTACCATTGTTTGGGCAACTCGTCTTCAGAGAGATAAATTTTGTACGGAATTTCATGTGTTGTCATAAAAAATATACCCCTTTCTTTTCTAAAAATCATTTACAGTAGAGGAAAGGGTATAAAAAAAACCCCCGTCCCTGCTACTTATAACGCTGGGACAAGAGTTCACACTTTACTCCTGCGGTGCCACCCGGCTTGATGCTCTATACAGCATCCCCTCAACGCATACTATCATATGCTGGTCTTTTTTAACGGAGAACCTCACTCCGGCTTGCATACTTTACTTTCCGCTCGCCCTCAAAAGCCCATTCAAATACATCGGTTACACTACGTTACACCAACCCGCAGCTCTCTGCGCTAACCCTATGTATTCTACTCACTCTTTCTCATCGGTTTAAGATAAAATATCATGGACTGTTGGGTTTGTCAAGTATTTTTTAAGAAAAACCAAACGGATTTCCGAAAAAAAGTTTCGTTTTTATCTATAACAATCAGGCGATTTTATTTATTCCTTTACCCCATATTTTATGATACGGACAATGTCAAAAATGAGGAGGAGCAGCGCTAAAAAGATAGCGACCCAAAAGAAAGTGGTGGTTAACCCGTTCATGATTACTGGAATAGCATTCGCAAGGATAAATAGATATACAATGACATGAACAATTATTTTTCGTTTACTCATGATAAAGGGGGATTTTCCCCGCCTTTCACCTCTTTTCTTATATTCATCTGGGAACATCGAAAACGGATAACTGGTAAAATGGCATTTTATCTGTAAAAACTTTAAAAAAATGAATAATATTGGATGTAAAGCTATCCTATTCAGCATATGAGGGAATTATGGTTGCTAGAGAATGTGCAATTAAAAAATTTCTTTGATGATTCCTCCGCCTAATACGCGATTTTCGTCGTAAAACACAGCGGATTGACCGGGTGTAATAGCACGCTGCGGTTCATCTAATTGAACATAAATATTATTTGGGGTTTCAGTTGTTATTTGCGCCCAAACGGGTGCAGCCGCATATCGAATTTTTACTTGTACGGGATAAGATGGAAAAGAATTCGTAGGCGTTGCCCATACGCAATCCCGAAGGCTAAATTGTTGTTGAAATAGTTGTTCATTTTTTCCCAACGTAATTTGCTGCGTTTTAGGATCAAGCTTTAGGACGTATAAAGGATGAGCGGCGCTAATACCTAATCCTTTGCGTTGACCAATCGTATACCAGGCAATACCCGCATGTTGGCCTAAAATTTTTCCGCTCTCATCAATAAACGTACCTGGGCGGCATTGAACCCTGTTTTGGAGAAATTCCCGATAATCCGAAGGCAGAAAACAGATGTCCTGGCTTTCTTTACGTTGGGTAACAAAAGAAGGAAACAGACGCTCTGTGGCCATTTCGCGTATTCTTTCTTTATGAAATTCACCCAAAGGAAATAACAGATGCGCTAAAGCGTGTTGGCCTAAACGATAGAGAAAATAGCTTTGATCTTTGCGTGAGTCTATGCCTTTATAAAGAGCGTACATTTTTTGATTTTCTTCATAAATCAGGCGGACATAGTGGCCCGTGGCAACCTTTTCGCATCCTAAATCTAAGGCAATATCCAATAATGAGCCTAATTTAACGTATTGGTTACAGAAAACACAAGGATTGGGCGTTTCCCCTTTTTCATAAGTAGAACAAAAATAGGTAATGACGTACTGTTGGAACCACTTTTTTAAATCCACGATATGGTGATCAATATGAAGCCATTGCGCCGCCTTTTGAGCTGGCGTCAAATCAAAATTTTCCTGAGTAATCATCGTAATTCCGATTATTTCATGCCCCTGTTCTTGAAGAAGACGAGCCGCCATCATACTGTCAATTCCACCGCTTAATAAGATCCCGATTTTCATCTTTACAGATGCTCCTTTTCATTATTATAACGTATTTTTGTCTAAAACAATAGCGACTTTTTCTTTTCTAAAAAAGGTCATTTTAAAACAAAGTTAAAAGAATTTGTCCAAAATCAGACTTTTTTAATTTACAAAAGATAGTCTTCCCAATATTTAAAATAAGGTTCACTGTTCATTTTTCGATTGAAAGCGGTTTCTTTTGAGGGATTTCTTCCCCTTGGAGGTTTGCATATAGGATGGCGAAAAACATCAAAATACATCCAATAATTTCTTGCGTGCTTAATGCTTGGTGCAATACAACCCAACCGGCTAATACCGAAAAAACGGATTCCGTGCTCATAAGTAACGAAGCAAGAGTTGGATTGATATTTTTTTGCGCTACGACTTGCAAGGTGTAAGCGATTCCGCAAGAGAGGACGCCTGTATAAAGAAGCGGAGCCCATCCGGCTATAATGTCGGATAAATTGGGGTTTTCTGTAAAAAACATCGCAATAAGGCAGAAGAATCCGGCAAAGAAAAATTGTAAGCAGGATAATACGACGCTATCCATTCGGGGTGAAAAATAATCGATTATAAGAATATGGATGGCAAAACAAAAAGCGCAGATGAAAATTAAAAGATCCCCCGGATTTAAATGGAAGAGAGAATCGGTCTTGCAAAGTAAGTACAACCCGACGACTGCTGCAAAAATACTGATCCAGATTTTCTTAGGAAATTTTTTCCCTAAGAAAATACCAAAAATAGGAACTAAGATAATGTAAAGCGTTGTGATAAAACCGGCTTTTCCGACGGAAGTATATTGGATGCCAATTTGTTGAAAACTGCTGGCAACAGCGAGCGCTGCGCCGCAACACAATCCCCCAAAAAGTAAAGAAGAAAATTTTGTTTTTGTAGCGGCTCCAGAAGATGAAGCCGGAAAGAACTTTCTTTGAAAAAGAATAAAAGGGATTAAAACCATTCCGCCAATCATAAAACGTATACTGCCGAAAGTAAAAGGACCAATATAATTCATTCCGACACTTTGTGCGACAAAGGCGGTTCCCCAAATAAAAGCGGTAAGTAATAACATCAGAATACTGGCAAGACGCCTTTTATGACTCAATGAGAAACATCCTTTCTTTTTTGTACTGAAAATTGTTTATTCCAATGGAGTAAACGAGATGTATAAAATTGGAAAGCAGAAGGCAGCGCATATTGTTGGTTCATTTTTTCTAAAGAAACCCAAAGAAAATCCGGAGGAGGCGAAAATTTTGTTGTATAAAGCAAATATGCATGAAGACGCCATTCCAAATGCGAGAAAATATGTTTATGGGGAGGAAGCTGCATAATCTGAAACGGACGGCTTATTTCCCATTTTTTCAACTGTTCACGCACTTGAGCGGGGGACCAAAATTCCTCAAAATTCGGATATTCCCATAATTTGGAAAGAAGTCCTTTAGCTGGACGTTGTTTGAGAAGAACATGGTCTTCAGTTAAAAAAATGAGTAACGTTCGATGTTGGATTTCCCGCGCTTTACTTTTTTCTTTAACGGGCAATTCGGCTACCCGATTTTCTTTTAAAGCAAGACAATCGGATGAAATCGGGCAGTGCAAACATTGGGCTGCATTACGCGGTAAACATATCGTAGCACCAAGTTCCATGATTGCCTGGTTAAAGGTTCCAGGACAATCTAAAGGCAAAATATTCTGGACGATTTGACGGAAAAGTTTTTTGGTCGCGCTTTCGGAGATATTTTTTTGACTGTTTAAAATTCGGGATAGAACCCGTAAAACGTTCCCGTCTACAGCTGGGACTGGAATATCATAAGCGATAGAAGCAATGGAACCGGCGGTATATTCCCCAATTCCAGGTAATTTCAAAAGGAGAGAATAATCCTTTGGCACTACGCTCTGATATTCTTCCACGATGATTCGGGCGGTTTTTTGTAAATTGCGTGCTCTCTGGTAATAACCTAGACCTTCCCAGCATTTTAGTAATATCATTTCGTCCGCATAAGCTAAATCGTTCAGCGTGGGGAAAGTACGCATAAATTTTTCAAAATAGGGTTTGACCGTGTCAACACGAGTTTGTTGCAGCATAATTTCCGATACCAAAATACGGTAAGGATCACGATTCATTCGCCAAGGAAGTATGCGGGCGCATTGCCGATACCAATTTAATAACGGAGTAATCGTATTTGATAAATAGGAAGATGCAGAAACAAGATTAGAAGAATCCATAATGACCTCATACAATTTTGAATGATAATGCGCATTAAGAATAATAAATTTATAGAAATTTTTCAACCGCCACGGGAAAAACTCAGTCGCAAATTCTCCATTCGTTTCCCAATAGGAATAATGTGCAAAGCCAACTTATCGCCAATTCCTGGAAGCGCCTCCGTTAAAAGTGCATGATAAAAAAATATTCTTGTTAACCTAAAATTTGACCGATAATCATAAAATTATGAAAACTCATTAAAAAAATAAAAAACAAGAGGCCCATATAACTTCACATTACATAAGCCTCTTACAAAAAGAAACTCTCTATCCCCAAAGACTATCTGGGCCAATGTTTTCCAAAGCTGCAATGAATTTTTTAGGAAAATCTGGATAATTACTCCGAATCTGACGAACCAGTTTTTGCACTTCGGATCGTTTCGTATGACCATCGGCAGGGCAATGATTGATCACTGGAACAATGGACTCGGCTGCAATAAACTGCTCAATTTCTTGTTCTTCTATATAAATTAACGGTTCAATTTTATAAAGTCCGATTCGATCTAACCAGGTAACGGGTTTAAACAAATGAAAGCGTTGTTCATAGAGGATCGACATCAACAATGTGGATACAGCATCGTCCAAATGATGTCCCAAAGCAACCTTGTTACATCCCATTTCTTTGGCGGTGCGATTCAATGCGCCACGGCGCAAATTTGCACAAAGCGAACAAGGATTCGTTTCTTGACGAATTTCAAAAACAATTTTTCCGATGTTGGTAGGAATAATTGTCAGGTGCAGATCTCTTTGACGACAAAACGCTATCGCTGGTTGATGATCATTATGGAACCCTAAGTCGAGCAGAATAGGATGGAGCGTAAACTGAAGCGGCGTATATTTTTGCAATAAATGAAGAAAATGCAGAAGCGTTAAGCTATCTTTCCCGCCGGATACGCCGACCGCCACCCGATCCCCGTTTTCAATCATATGATATTTTAAATTGGCGTCCCGTACTTTTCGGAATAAATTCTTCGTTAATCGTTTACTCATGGAATGACCGATTCGATTCGTAGTAAAATTCGTTTACCAGTTCCACGGGATGTTTTACTTGAAGCTGGGGCATATGTTGTTTTCGCAAGCCATATCGGAGCTGCATGGTGCAACTGGGACAACACGTTGCAATAATTTGCGCTCCCGTATCCTGAATGGATTGCATCTTTTTCGCCAAAATTTTCATGGATAGATCGTAATGGGTCAAGCTGTATGTTCCCGAACCGCCGCAGCAATCCTGGTTTTTCATTTCAATAAATTCAACGCCTTGATTGGATTGTAACAATTG
>CALXSZ010000097.1 GCA_944391275.1 uncultured Syntrophomonadaceae bacterium | reverse complement strand
CGAACTGATCCAGAGTCAGTCGTGCTACCGCTACACCATTCGGCTGCAATATGATTATCTGGTTACGCGCGTTATTATACGCTTTCTTTAAGGTTTTGTCAAGGAATTTTATTCATTTGCTTCGGTTCTGATTATAAAAAAACTATAGGAAAAAGAAGCGGAATCAAGTATAATAAAGTTGTTTTTATTCGGTTTTCACGACAAAACAAATAAAAATTACCAAAATTAAAAGGAGACTATTTTTAATGTCAGCGTTTGAAATAACCTCCTCGCCAAATGTTCCAGGCGGTCAACCTTCTGGATGGGCAGGTTGCCATTTCTTTTGGAAAAAGAAGAAACGGCGTCGTACCACGAGCGGGGTAGGCGTATCATTACAGGAAATTACACGAACCATTGGGTTAGGAAATTCCGGAACCAAAACCGTTCATCAAAAACCGTCGCGTAAAAATAAGAAAAAGAATACCTCTATTTGGCGTACGATTTTGATGATTGGGGCTGTACTGGTTCTGTTGGGAGCATTGGGGCTTGGTTTTTTGTTTTTGCGCGCTTATACGGCATTGCCGCCTTGGGATCCCGAGAAACTATCAAGCGCCACCAATTCCTTACTCTATGATGCCCAAGAAAATTTAATTTATGAGCTTCATAGCGGTGAAAATCGACGGGAAGTTACATTGGATCAGGTTCCCGAAGATCTGATTCAGGCTTTATTAGCTACGGAAGACCGTAATTTCTATTCGCATCATGGAATCGATATTCGAGGAATTCTTCGTTCACTCTTGGCAAACGTAACTTCTAGAGAAATTACGCAGGGCGCAAGCACCATTACCCAACAATTAGCGCGTAATTCTTATTTAACGTTAGAAAAGACCATGGATCGAAAGTTAAAAGAAATTATTTTGGCTTTTAAGATTGAGTCGTCCTTTTCTAAAGACGAAATTCTCACTTTCTATTTGAATAAAATGAATTTCGGCGCCGGCGCTTACGGCGTGCAGGCTGCATCTTACACATATTTCGGGAAAGATGTTTCCGAACTGAACTTGCCGCAATGCGCTCTATTGGTGGGATTACTGCAAGCTCCTTCCGCCTACAATCCTTTGCTTTATTACGATAAAGCCAAAGCCCGTCAGGAAATTGTTTTGAATAATATGGCGGCGGTTGGGTACATTTCGGAGGAAGAAGCCCAAGAAGCCATGGCCGCTGATCTGGAACTTTTAACGGAAGAAGAGTCCAGTGCGCAAAACCTTCAAAACAGCAATCTAAACGCATCCTACGGATATTACGTTGACGCCGTTATTGAGGAAGCCATTGAGATCCTATCCGAAGAATTAAATATTGATAGTCCTGAAAGTGCAATTTATAGCGGAGGGCTTTCAATTTATACCAATCTAGAACCAAAAATTCAAAATCAAATGAACGCCGTATATGCGGACGATAGTTATTTCCAAACGATCACCTATCAGGGTCTTCCAGTTCAATCCGCTTCCGTTGTTGTAGAAAATACGACAGGAAAAGTGGTTGCATTAATTGGGGGACGGGAATATCAAACGGCTCGCGGTTTCAATCGCGCGACCCAAGCCTTGCGGCAACCGGGTTCGTGTATTAAACCTTTAACCGTTTATTCGCCCGCTCTGGAATCCGGGGTTATGCCATTCCAAATTTATGAAGACGCCCCGATTTCCTATTACTTGTCGGATGGTTCGTATTGGTCCCCACAAAATTATGATTTGACTTATCGCGGCTATATTACGATGCG
Organism: uncultured Syntrophomonadaceae bacterium; assembly: GCA_944391275.1. GTDB lineage: Bacteria > Bacillota > Syntrophomonadia > Syntrophomonadales > Syntrophomonadaceae > CALXSZ01. Next base: position 3,677 of record CALXSZ010000097.1, on the reverse strand, counting down.
AACAGCTGTACAATGGTCCGTAAATACCTATGCTGTTCAGTTACTGGATGATATCGGAGTGCGTACGGGATTTGACTATGGTCGAAGTTTGGGGCTTCCTTTGGTTGATACGCCCGGTGCAAACGAGTTAGGTCTTGCTCCATTGGCTTTCGGCGGTTTAACGCATGGGGTAACGCCCTTACAAATGGCGGGCGCTTATGCGGCTTTGGGCAACCAGGGGATTTATAATGAGCCCTATTTAATCAGCAGAATTTATGATGAAGACGGCGCGTTAATTTACAGCTACGAAGAACATCCGTCTCAAGTTTTCTCGCCTGAAACGGCCTGGCTCATGACCAGTATGCTGCAAACCGTTACGTCTTCAGGTACCGGTACGCCTGGGAAGGTTCCTAACGTCCCCACGGCTGGCAAGACCGGTACTTCGGAAGAAAAATCAAACGCTTGGTTCTGCGGTTATACACCAAAATACGCCTGTGCCGTTTGGTTCGGCTTTGATGAAGTTCACGCTATGCCAGGTGTTTATGGAAGCGACGCCGCTCGAATTTTCCGTTCAATTCTAACAGCTGCGCATGAAGGCATTGAAGCAGGCAGTTTTGACGCCTATCGACCTTCCGATATTATTTCGGTCAGTATTTGCAGGTACGACGGTAAACTTATTGCCGCAAACACACCGGAAGACGCTATTATTACTGAATACTGCGTAAGTCAATACGCTCCTACGGAATATTCCGATGCTTACGTGGACGTCGAGGTATGTGCCAACACGAACCTACTGCCTTCGGCTTATTGCCCAACAGTTACTATGGCTTTCCGCAGGAATGCAACTCCATCCGAAGTTTGCTCGTCCTGTCAAATGGAGGAACCGCCTTCCGATTTTATTATTATGGATCCGTTAATCGACAATCCGAGTGATTTACTCCCCACGAACGGGGAAAATCCAAATGACGCTACAAACGTTCCGAATGCTTCGGATACTGAATCAGATCCTTTCTATCCATTGGATTTTTCCGAAGAAATTCCAACGGACATTCCAGAAGACTTAACCCAAATTCAACCCTAAATATTGGAACCTTTCTCAAACAGCGGGAAAAATCCCGCTGTTTTTTTATAGGAATCGAACTTGACTTTCTGTTTCATCTGTGTATACTGTTTATATACAGTATAACGTTATAGCCTGGTGATAAAATTTATGAACATTTTTATTGACAATAAAAGCAACGCTCCCATCTATGAACAAATTTATTCGCAGATTAAAACCCAAATTATTAATGGTTCCCTGCAGGCAAACGACGCTCTTCCCTCCATTCGCAACCTGGCGAAGGATTTACGTATCAGCGTTGTCACCACGAAACGGGCTTATGATGAATTGGAAAAGGAAGGGTTCATCTATACGATCGCCGCGAAAGGGTGTTTTGTAGCGCCTAAAAACGTTGAATGGCTTCGGGAGGAAAATTTAAAAAAGATCGAGTTTTATCTGCAAGAAATTGCCCAGTTAGCGGTTTCATGTAATCTAAGTAAGCAAGATATTATCAAGATGTTTGATCTTTTAGAGGAGGAATAACCGATGAACTATGCACTGGAAGTGAAAGATCTCTGCAAGATTTATCCGGATTTCTTTTTAGACCATATTAATTTCGCTCTTCCCTATGGATGTATTATGGGATTAATCGGAGAAAACGGGGCCGGAAAAAGTACAATTTTAAAATTAATTCTAAACCAGATAAAAAAAGATCAGGGAGACGTTTTTCTATTTGGTCAGGACGTCTCTCAATTAACACCTAAAATTCGGGAACATATTGGAATTGTCCTAGATGAAATAGGAATTCCCGGTTGCCTGAACGCCAAACAGATTCATGCAATCATGCGGGATACTTACCAAAATTGGGATGAGTCCTATTTCTTTCATTCTTTAAAGGAATTGGCCATTCCCATAACAAAACCTTTTAAAGATTTCTCCCGTGGGATGAAAATGAAATTAGGAATCGTAATCGCATTATCCCATCATCCAAAATTGCTGATTTTAGACGAAGTAACCAATGGATTGGACCCACTTGCGCGGGATGAGGTTTTAGACGTCTTCAACGAGTTCACCCGGGATGAAAACCATTCAATCTTGCTTTCTTCGCACATTGTCAGCGATCTCGAAAAAATTTGCGATTATATAACGTTTATCCATAAAGGCAAACTGCTTTTATGCGAGGAAAAAGATTGGCTTTTGTCGCAATACGGCGTAATACACTGTACAGCAGAGGAATTTCAAAATTTCAATCAAGCGGCTATTAAAGGAAAAAAGGAATCCGCTTATGGAATTCATGTGCTCGTTGAACGAGATAAAATTCCATCGAATAACAAAATTCGTCCAATCAACATAGAAGATTTGTTTGTGTGGATGGCGAAGGAGGAATAAGATGAAAGCATTATTGCGAAAAGATTTCTACATGAGTATAAAGTATGCGCGCATATGGGGATTTTCCATTTTAATTTTTCTCTTCGTTTCCGTCTGGGGAGACCAAACTTCGCTTTTTGCATTATATGCTATTTTTATGGCGGGTATGCTACCGTATACGTTGATGGCCTATGAAGAAAATTGCAAATGGCACATTTATTGTAAAATTTTCCCTTATTCACCCGTACAAATCGTTTCAGAGAAATATCTTCTTACGCTCTTATCCATAGGAAGCGTTGGGCTATTATGGGTCTTTCTCCATTTCGTTCATACACTAGGAAGCCCGGAATCATCTCCATTTACCCAATTTACCGATTTGCTCCCGCTGCTGGCATTCGGTTTGATTGGTCCGAGTATGATTCTTCCGGTTCTATTTAAATTTGGCGTAACGCGCGGGCGCATGATGTACTATCTTTTTATCGCCCTTATTTTTGCGGTTAGTTTGATTCTTTTTTCTCACGAACCCCATTTTCTCCTCAATTCTTTTTTGTTTGTCTGGGGCTTGCTGTTTTTATTTATCTTTTCCTGGTTTCTTTCGATCCATTTTTATAAAAATACTTCTTACGAACATTTTTAACAAAAAAGTCTCCTGCCGTAATAAGCAGGAGACTTTTTGGCTGATTGGTTACTTTTAAGGCATCATAAGATACGGAAAATGGTCAAATTACAACTCGCGTAAACCGTAGAATTATTCCCGGAATTTTTCAAGGTCAAAGTTTGGGTCGTATTCAAAGGAATTTCTACAATTGCATGACCAACTAATTGTGCGTTCTGCCCTGAAGAAGCAATGCTTGAAGTAAGCGAACCAGGAACGGCAAAACCATTCAGATACAATTCTATTTGTTGCCGTTTTTCAGGGTTTCCTACAACACGCGTTTCATAAATCACGTAATAGGCTGCACCACCCGTCAGCATAATTTCTCCAGATGTGGGACCGTAAGAAATGGTATTTCCATTTATTTTTCTTTGATTACTAAAAATTAAATTCTGACCGGCATTAACAATTTGCGATTCTTCATTGTGCGTTTGAGCATATTCAGCTGTTGCAACCAATCCACATGGCCCAGTCGGACCGGTCGCTCCGGTTGGACCCGTTGGACCTGTGGGACCGTTATCACCCGTCGCACCTGTGGCGCCTTCTGGTCCTGTTGGACCCGGGGGACCAGGTGGTCGCGTTGCTCCCTCTGCCCCGGTATCACCCGTTGCGCCTGTGGGGCCCGTTGGACCTGTC
>CALXSZ010000096.1 GCA_944391275.1 uncultured Syntrophomonadaceae bacterium | reverse complement strand
CTTACTGTTTTCGCACTTGCTGTTCCTTTTTTGTTTTTCGAGATCCCCGGTTCCCCGGGCGCACGTTGTATATTACCACCTTATTCTCCCTTTGTCAACTCTTTTTTTCCCCTTTTTTTACTTTTATTGAATAATTTTATGTTTCAGTAAGTTCTTTGTAATTTTTTACCGACGTCTCTATGCGTATCGACCGTTTCTTTTGTTTTTATTGGGCAAACGGTTTTTTCCAAACTTTTTTAACTTCCCCATAAAATATTTGAGTATTCATTGCACTCTCATTCATAAAAGTTCATTACATTTTTTATTTTATAAAAAAAATATAGCAAAATTCCCGCAGCCAACCAATAATCTAAAGCTTCTTCTTCTCGAACCATCCTTTTCTTCATTATAACGCGGATATCTCAGCAGAAGTTTTCACTCCATGTAAATTGTTTTTTCGCCCATATACTTTGCATAAATTATTGACAAGATATTTTATAACGAATTGCCCCCATTGCTTTTATTTTTTCACGGTTATAGGATAAATTTTTTACGCGAAAAAACATTTGGGTAACCTATTCATAAAAATTGACGGCCATTTGCGAATTTAATATTTATTTCTTTTTCTTTCGTTGCTTCTCATGATAAAATAGTAAATATTCATTTTGGAATTTTATAGATGTAGGTGATTTTTGTGGATGAAATTCGAGTACGTTTCGCTCCCAGCCCTACGGGAGCTTTGCATATCGGCGGAGCGCGTACAGCTTTATTAAATTGGTTATTTGCACGTAGTCAAGGCGGAAAATTTATTTTACGAATTGAAGATACGGATCAAGCCCGTTCTACTACACATTCAGAATCCGGGATCATTGAAGGCTTGCGGTGGCTCAATTTAGATTGGGATGAAGGCCCGGACATTGGAGGGCCCTATGGTCCTTATCGGCAAAGCGAACGATTGCCTCTATACAAAAAATATTTAGACTACCTTGTTAACACAGGAAAAGCCTATTATTGCTTTTGTTCTACAGAAGAAATTGAAGCGCAACGAAAACAAGCCGACCAAAAAAAAATTCCTTATCGGTATAACCGGCGCTGTTGTGCGCTTTCTAAAGAAGAAATTGAAACGAATCTATTCCAACATAAACCTTACGTCATTCGGTTAAAAGCGCCTGACAGCGGCGAAACTCGGGTGCACGATTTGGTGCGTGGAGATATTTCTTTTCAAAACGAATTACTGGACGATTTTATCTTAATGAAATCGGACGGGCTGCCTACTTATCAATTTGCAGTTGTTGTGGATGATGCGCTCATGAAGATTTCTCACGTCATCCGCGCGGAAGAACATTTAGCAAACACTCCCAAACAATTACTCCTCTATGAAGCTCTAGGTTTTACGCCGCCCATTTTTGCACATGTTTCCATGATTCTTTCTCCCGACCGCAGCAAATTGTCCAAGCGCCATGGCGCAACATCCGTACAGGAATTTGCGCAGAATGGTTATTTGCCGCAGGCCCTCTTGAATTACCTGGTCCTACTGGGATGGTCTCCTGGAAACGGCGCAGATATTTTGACGCTCCAGGAAATGATCGATCAATTTGATCTATCCAATTTATCCAAATCCGCTGCGGTTTACGATATCGAAAAGATCAATTGGTTAAACGCTCATTATATTGCTGAAGAATCTCCGGAAACGCTTTTAAAACTTCTTCGACACCTTCCTCGGCAAATTCCTGAAAATTGTTTCGATGCGCAGGTACTGCCCATTTTGAAACTTTTGCAAAGTCGTTTGAAAAAATTGACCGATTTTGCCAACCAGTCTTTCTACTTCTTCCACGAGGTAACGGACTATGAGGGAAAGGGAATTCAAAAATATTTTGCACAACCGGATGCTTTAGAAAATCTTGCGGCTGTCTTGGAAGTCGTTCGCGCCACGCTTCCTTTTGATGAAGAACACTTAGAAAAAAATTTGCGCGAGGAAGCCAACCGGCGCTCCATCAAAGCCGCGGCTCTGATTCATCCCACGCGTTTAGCCCTCACCGGACGAACCAATTCTCCTGGTATTTTCGAGGTGATGTGTTTGTTAGGCTCGGATATCTGTCAGCGACGCATTCAATCAGCCCTGAATTTCATTCGCCGTTTTGATGCGAAAGAATTTAAATAGGAGCTGAATAGGAGCTGAATAGAAATGAATTTCACAAGAAAAACAGGCTGCTTATCTATTTTGGGTTTATCCTTTCTTCTGATGCTGTCAGCCTGCGCATCAAAAATTCCGGAGGAAGATTGGGTTTCTTCTGAGGAACTCTCTTCTTCAAAAACCTCTTATATAGAGAATTTTCCGGTTTATACCTATCCGGGGAAAAAGGAAGTATTAGTTGAAGAGCGTCAGTTTTCCTTATTCGACATACCGGAAAATCCAGCGGAAGCCTTAGTAGCCGATCATTATCTTTATTTAATTACTGGAGATTTCGATCAACTCGAACAACTTTATGGCGAGAATGAAGCTTTGACCATTTCTTTAGAAAACGAACAGCAAAATTTTCAGGAGGGAATTTATATTCAAAAATATCTTATCCAAGAAATATCCACTTTATCTCAAGAAGAATTTCAATCGCTCTTTTCGGATTCACTGCAAGCTGAAATAGACCAGTGGAAACTAAGCGAAATGGTCATGGTTAAAGCGGTTATCGATTTAACCTGGTCGGAGAAAGGATTGGCTCAAATCCCTCAAATCGGAGACGGCCAATATGATCGTTTTTTTCTTTGTGGGAAACATGCGGAAAATTCAAATGATTGGAAAATCTTTGAAATTTATTCGGGAGAAATGCTGTAAGTTTTTCGGTGAAAATAAATATTATAAGAAAAC
>CALXSZ010000095.1 GCA_944391275.1 uncultured Syntrophomonadaceae bacterium | reverse complement strand
CCAGTCGTTTTTTTTGCCGCCAGTTGTCGGGTATAACCGTCGCCTGAATTTTTTGGATTTGCTGAATGCCCTTCCACGCCAATGTCAAAAGCTGCTGCAATTCAGCCTGATCAAAAGTCGCTTCTTCCCCCGTTCCTTGAATTTCTACATAGCGTCCGCTTCCAGTCATGACGACGTTCATATCCACTTCAGCCTGAGAATCTTCCGCATAAGGCAGATCTAAAACCGGTTTGCCGTGAACAATCCCCACGCTGATGGCGGCAACGGAATCTTTTAGTGGGCTTCGTTCAATTTTCCCTGTGGTCAGCAATTGATTAACCGCCAAAGCCAACGCGACAAAAGCGCCGTTCACCGCAGCGGTTCGGGTGCCGCCGTCCGCTTGCAAGACGTCGCAGTCCAACCAAACGGTACGCTCTCCCAAGCAGTCCAAATCCGTTACCGCACGGATGGCTCGTCCAATGAGACGTTGGATTTCCGCCGTCCGCCCGCTCACGCGACCTTTGGCTGCTTCTCGGCCGCTTCGGGTTTCCGTCGACCCCGGCAAAAGCGAATACTCGGCGGTAACCCATCCTTTACCGGAGCCGCGCAGAAAAGGCGGAACCTTTTCTTCAATGGTGGCGGTGCATAAAACGATGGTTTGTCCGGTTTGAATCAGGACGGAACCGGCTGGATTTTGAGTAAAATTCGGAATAATCTGGATTGGGCGCAGCATATCTGCGGTTCGTCCATCCGCTCTCATAAAATTCTCCCCTTTCTTTTAATCCCAACTTTGGTGCTTAACGTTTTTCACATAATGGGGTATCAACTTGTCCGCGCTTTTCTGGAAAGCCTCAGGATCGCCGCTTGCATAAAATTGGACCCATCCCGGCGTTCCGGATTGGTTCAGCAAGTTTTTCTCCCGTAAAAGGCCGGCCATCTCTTTGGAAGTTTCCAACGCCGGATCGACAATATGCATGTTTTCCCCTGCCATTTCCGTTATGATCCGAGATAAAAACGGATAGTGCGTACATCCCAGAATCAAGGTATCCGCTTTTTTTTCTTTGATGGCGTCCAAATATTCGGCAACGGCCTTTTCAACCGTTTCTCCTTCCGTTTGCCCGGCTTCAATCAGCGGGACCAGTTTGGGACATCCTAATTCAACGGTTTGGTACCCGACGTCTTCCATTTGAATAAAACTGGCAAAGGCATGGCTTTTGACCGTATTATTGGTGGCAATAACGCCGATCCGCTTATTTTGAGTTTGTCGGACGGCTTCTTTTACGCCGGCCCGAATGGTGCCAATCATGGGAAAAGGGTAATCGTCTTTTACGCGATTCAGTACGATGGCTGAGGTGGTATTGCAAGCAAACAGAACGGCTTTTACACCCTGTTCCTGCATAAAATCCAGAATCTGCCGCACAAAAAGAATCAGTTCTTCCCGGCTTCGGTCTCCAATCGGGACATGCGCGGTATCCGCAAAATAAATCACATTTTCTTCAGGTAAAAGCCGACGGAACTGTTTTAGTACGGTCAGTCCGCCTACTCCTGAATCAAACATACCCACTGGCCTTTTATCCATTGATCTTTTCCCCCGTCTCTTTCTATTCCATTGCTGGATTGATTGCTGAACATTTTAAATTCTTTTTTTATTGTACACGAATTCATGAATTTCCTGTCAAAGAATGGACGGAAAGTCCTTCCACCATAAATTGTACCGTTTGGATACTGGGGAATTGCGAAAGAGTTTTAATAATGGCCAACGTGACCATTTCTTCTCGTTCTTTTGAAACAATTCCCTGAATTTCTTGACTAAAATCCACTTTACAAATTCCATCTTCCGTAATATTGATATCTCTTAAGGTCGTTCCTTCCGGAAATAACGCGGCCGCTTCCGGCTGAGCCGGCCCCTCAATCAACGCTTCCAGGGTTTCGCGGGCAATCCCGGGAACTTTGGCAATCTGGCGCGTTTCCTCCAGCAGTTCGGATCCTTCCGCATTCAAGAAAAATAATTTTACGCTCGTTGTTTCTTCTGACAAAGCCCAAGCTGAAGAAGCGTCTTCCGGCGCGTTCGTTCCGGCTTCATCGGATGCGCCTTCGGCTTGCTGAGAATCGTTCGCTGAGTCGTCTTCCACACCCGATGTTTCCTTTCCTCCCAAAATTTCTTGCAGCGTGGGCAGGGAAGTTTCCCCTGAATCGTTTTGATATTGCCGAAGCGGCTGTTGAATCATTTCGGATAAATCGGATAATTTTTCTTGTACCGCCGGATCGCATCCGCATAAACTAGAACAAAATAATAAAAATAAAATTGTCCATCTTTTTTTCTTTTTGGTCCATCGCATACGTCTCGTTTCTCCCTTCTCTGCCTGTGGCGGTCTATCATTTTTGTCGCCTCTGCTACAGGGTACGAAGGTTGCCCAATAAATATACATAAATTTTCCATCGATTTTTCTATATTGACCCCAAATGCTTCTTTTCAAAAAGAAAAAAATTTGATATCGTAAAAGTATAAGGAGGCGTGTTTATGCGTTATGAAGGAACCATTTATCGTCCGCCGAGCGAGGCGTACAGTCTGCTGATTCAAGCCACCATTGGTTGTCCGCATAATAAATGTACGTTTTGTCGCATGTACAAAGACGTTCAATTCCGGGTTCGCCCTGTGGCGGACATTAAAGAAGATCTGCTGGAAGCTTACCGGACTTATGGACCTTACGTACAGTCCGTTTTTTTCCCGGATGGCAATACAATCATTATGAAAACCGATCAATTGGTAGAAATTCTAGAATACACGCGCGAACTTTTCCCCTATTTGGAACGTATTACGATGTATGGCTCCGCACGTTTTGTGAATAAGAAAAAACCCGAAGAACTGTGCCGTTTAAAAGAGGCCGGCCTGAACCGCCTGCATGCGGGTATGGAAAGCGGCGACGACGAAGTGCTCCGCCGTTTATGCAAGGGAACCAATGCCGAAGAGATTATAACCGCCGGATTGAAGTTAAAAGAAGCGGGTATCCAAGTCAGCGAATACTATCTCACAGGCGCCGGCGGCGTTGAATTAAGCGAGCAACACGCCTTAAACAGCGCCCGGGTTCTGAACGCCATTGTCCCGGACTTTATTCGGATCCGTACGCTGCGGGTACAAAAGCATACGCCGCTTTATGAACAGGAACGCCAAGGTCAATTCGTCTTGCCTTCTCCGCATCAAGCCTTACAAGAGCTCCGGATTTTAGTGGATCATTTAAATTGTAAGGGAAGCCGTCTTCTAAGCGATCATTTTCAAAATTATTGCAATATCCAGGGAATCATCCCGCAAGACCGCACCCTCATGCAGCTTGAAATTGAAAAAGCCCTGGCAACGGACGAACGCTTACTCCGGCGTCCCTTTGACGGACGGCTGTAAACAAAATCGACCTTGCGCAAAAAAGCCGTTTCGATAAACGATTGAAACGGCCTTTTTATTTATGCCTGTTCGGAATTCCCTTTTTGGACGCCCGGCGGAACAATATACACTTCTTCTCCTCGGAAATCAAAATAGTCGCTCAGCTTCACATACATGCTTTTGCTCAAGCGGGTATCGGCTTCCCAGCGAAAACGGATATAGGGGATATCGCCTTTAAAAGTCAGTTTGAGTTCATGATCCAGCGGCAATTCCTGCAAATCATAAAAAACCAGCTTTTGCGGCTCGCTTTCTTCGTTTAATCCGATGGCATAAAAGGGTACGTCCTCCACGGTCAATTCACAAAAATCGTTTTGCATCTGGATGCAATAATTTCCGTTTTCATCCCGTTGGATGTTTTGAGCTAAAATATGAATAATGGGGCGTCGAAACATTTCCGCTTCCCCATAATACCATTTCATATCTTTTCGAATGGAAATGGGTTGATCAAGTAAAGGTTTGATTTCCATTTTTTCTTCCTTTCTTTTCCATGGTTTCTTTTTATTATAGCTTACGTGAACAGGAAGTTCAAATATTATTGGTTCTTCCGGCATTTGGTTTTGGAATTCCAAAAATATAAGCTCTGGTTGTATAAAAAAGCGACATGCGAGAAAAAGTAAGAATATCTAAACCAAATCTTTGCTTAGGTTCATATATTTTTCGCAATAAAGGAGGCGCTATAAATGGCCGAAGAAAAACAGCATGTCGACGCCCATGCGGCAGATGGATACGATATTGGTACGTTTCATTTTCTGCGCGCCGGTTGGTAGATTACGCATATTATTGGTATTTTAGCAATTTTTTATGCCGGATGGTTATTTGGCGCGTCGTATTAAGGTCCTGCGTCCACTTGCACGCCCAAACCCTTTTGTTTTCCGAATAAAGCGGTACGTAAAACAAAAGCGGCCGGCTTCACTTTCTGTCTAATCCAAGAATAAAAAGAGGAGAACGGCGTTCTCCTCTTTTTATTCTTGGGGTCCTTTTCCTCCCTTTCATCTATTTCTCCAAAATCTAAAAAACTTTTAAACCGCTCCGGACCCAACGGTCAACCGCCCTATACGTCAGGCGCTAGGTTTTTGTGCGTTGAATACGCCAAAACGTTGATTATTCCCCCTTCCATTCGCGGCTTATTCCTAAAAAAGCGCGCTTTTCCTTTCCAATATTCATTTCATATGATAGAATTCATACTATGGAGGCGCCATTTATGGATAGATTTTCCAAAAAGTAGTAACATAAAATATTCCAAGATATTGCTCCCCATTGTGAAGGATTTAAGATGCATTCGCCTTTGATGAAGGCCGAAACACGTTCTTCTGCACAATTGGAAGCTTTTTTGACATTTTGCTGTTTTTCTTTCTTTGCAGCATAGCAAGAATCTTTTTCTCACGTTACGAGAACTCCCATTTCTTAAAAATCGAAAAAAAGTAAAATGCTCATTCCAACAAAAGCATAAGTAGGAAGCTTTTTTTCGGACGAATCATTGAACATCTGATTCTCGTACGCCATCAAGAAATAGAAATATAAGAAGGCAAGCGTTCAGACGGGATAGGTATGATGGGTATGATGGGCTTGACGGTCCGCTTCATTTGCCGATATTGAATACAGGCAAGCAAAACTTACCATTTTTATCAAAAAAACTGCTTTGATCAAAAAACCTACAAAGAGGCGCCTTGAACATGAAAGATTTTGTTCCCAGCGAATTTCAATGGGAAATATAGAGGGAGGATAGAAATATGAAAAGAAAAATTTTGGCGATAGGATTCAGTTTGATTCTGTTGTGCTCGTTGAACGAAGTGGCTTGGGCGGCGGAAGACAATCTTGGGGCTGAGGGGAGCGCAACCTGGCAGGATCCGTACAATGTAATGCTCCTTTGGGATGCGGAGAACAACTATACTTATAATATTTACCGCAGCAATCGTCCGAACGGCAGCTATACGCTCATCGGCACATCCAACGGCGGCTCCTACCGGGACAGCGACGTCCAGTGGCCGGACGCCGCGTGGTACGTCATAGAACCGGTGTCTCCGAGCGGTATTGCCCAGGAACGCAGCGCCCCGATTGAAGCGGGTATCCATCCACATCGTTTGAGTAAAGTCACGGTTGTCATGTATCATAATTTCATCACCGAGGCCGACGAAGCTCAAGGGGTGGAATTCGAGGAGTATTCTCTGCGCCCCGCTGATTTTGAGGCGGATCTTCAGTATCTGCGCGCCAACGGCTATACGACAATCACCTCCGACGACTTACTAGACTATCTCAACGGCGTCAAACCTTTACCTGCTAAAGCGGTGATTCTTTCCATTGACGACGGTACCGAAGGGGTATACAAAAACGCCTGGCCGCTGCTGCGTACCTATCGGGCCAAAGCGGACTTCAACTTAATTGGAGAGCAGATTGACGCCGCTTGGGATCTGGTGGACAGCGGCGGCACTCGGGTAGGGCAAAGTGCTCCATACTGCGTTTGGGAAGAACTGATCGAGATGGAAACCAGCGGCGAGATCAACCTGTGCAGTCACACCTACGGTCTTCATCGCTTTTACAACGATGGGCGCACTGGAGCAAGCATGAAAGACAATGAAACCGACGCCGCGTATGCTAACGCGATCCGCGAGGACTATGACCTATGTGTTCGCTGCATCGGCGGATGGACCGGTACCAATCCCACGACGATGGCCTATCCTTATTCTCGCCGCAGTTCCCGAAGCGATGAATTAATCCTGGCCAATACTGGCTATCAAATTCTCATGGGCGGTGAAAATGCCCGAGGTACGGAATCCAATTATTTCGTGGATGGAGCCGATATTGATAGCCAGCTACGGATTCTTTCCCGTCCCTGTCGCATGGAAGGTTATCCCATTCAGACATATCTGGACGCTGTAGACGCGAAGGATGTCGCGAACGGCGTGAATGTCGCGGAAAATCCCTTGTCTCTTACCTCAGAAGAAAGCGCCGAAATCGCCCAGTGGTTTAGCCCCTACGCCGACGTAGACGGATCCAGCTGGTATGCTGGAGCCGTGTATTACGCTTATGTGAATGAACTGCTGCAAGGAACTTCTTACACGTCGTTCTCCCCTCACGCCACCCTCAGTCGCAGTATGGTTGCCACTTTACTGCATCGCTTGGCCGGCGAGCCGGAAGCGCCTGATATAATCTTTCTCGACGCGTCCCCCAACGACTGGTACGCGCAAGGGGCCGCCTGGTGTGTGGCGTCCGGCATTCTGTCCGCCGATCACGGCATGTTTGAGCCAAACCGCGTAATGACGCGTGAGGAATTAACGTTGGCGCTCTACCAAGTTACTGAAAAGTTAGGCGGGGACGTTTCCGCTGCTGGCGCCGGTCATTTTCAGGATATGTCAGACGTTTCTGACCAAGCCGTAAAAGCGGTCCTTTGGGCTGAAGCTCAAGGTATCCTCAGCGGGGATGACAGCGGTCGTTTTCTGCCCAAGGAACCTTTAACCCGGGCGCAGCTCGCCGCGATCCTGATGCGCTGGTGCGCTCTGTATATGCAGGAAGACGTCAGCGGTTCTGAACAGCTTGTTTCTCTCCCCTAGATATTCGTAACCAATGGTAAAGAGATGAAAAAGATGAAACAGAATTTTTCCTTAGTTGAAAAATTTTTTGGCTTGGATCGAAACCTCGCATAGGCTCAACCGACCCAAGCCAAAATAATGTAAGCGGAGAATGATACACATTTTCAGTCCTAGTCATTGGATGATCCATGTCGCAAATATGCAACTTATTTATCTTGTCTAAAATTGTCTTGAATTTTTTATGGATATTTATGGATAAAGGTAGGAAAAACTTTTCTAAAAAGAATGTAAGAAAATTCATTTTTTTCTTGCATTCTTTTTTAAGGCGTTATATAATGTAATCCGTTAGCGGGTGTAGCTCAATGGTAGAGCCCCAGCCTTCCAAGCTGGTTGTGAGGGTTCGATTCCCTTCACCCGCTCCAATTTTGTCCCTATAGCTCAGCTGGATAGAGCAACGGACTTCTAATCCGTAGGTCGGGGGTTCGAATCCCTCTGGGGACGCCATATTGCGTGGATGGTGGCTGTAGCTCAGTTGGCTAGAGTGTCGGATTGTGGCTCCGAAGGTCGTGGGTTCGAGACCCATCAGCCACCCCATTTTTGGGTCGTTAGCTCAGGTGGTAGAGCACCTGACTTTTAATCAGGGTGTCCGGGGTTCGAGTCCCCGACGACCCACCAGGAAAACATTGGATACGAATTTCTTTCGCCGTAGGGATGAAAAGAAATTCGTATTTTTTATTTTCCTAAAAAGATGGTATACTAGCAGATAAGAACATGGAACTGGAAAGAAGGGGAAACATGCGCACCAAGGAAAAAACCAAGGAAAAATTACTGATGCTTTTAGACGAGGAACGCGGAAATTATGTTTCCGGGGAGGAACTCGCCTGTAAACTTCATATGAGCCGCAGTGCTGTTTGGAAGGCTATAAAAACCTTGCAAGCGGAAGGGCATCATATCCAGGCCGTCACCCGAAGGGGCTATTGTTTAACGGAACAAAGCGCGGATATTTTGACTCCTCTAGGTATTTCCAAATATTTGAATCCTTCTGCTTCCAACCTGCAAATTGAGGTGTATCCGGAACTTCTTTCCACCAATCGTACCGCCAAAGAAAAAATGCTTGCAGGAACCGCGGATAAATTCGTGATTCTATCTGAACAGCAAACCGAAGGCCGTGGGCATAAAGGCCGGAACTTTTTTTCTCCGGCTAAAACAGGCTTGTACATGAGTCTGCTTATCCGCCCGAACGTTTCAATTCAAGACGCAACACTTTTAACCGCTGCGGCGGCTGTCGCCGTTGCAGAAACGCTCGAATCCATTTCGGGAAAAGCTACGCAAATTAAATGGGTGAACGACATTTTCCAGCAAGGCAAAAAAGTTGCCGGCATTTTAACGGAAGCAGGGATGTCTCTGGAGAGCGGCAAAGTTGAATATGCCATATTGGGAATCGGCGTCAACGTGTTTCCACCCGAAAGTGGTTTCCCCCCGGAATTCACGCAAGCTGGATCTGTTTTTTCTTCTGCGGAGGGAAAAAGCGGGGTTCGCGGAAAAATTGCCGCTGAAATTTTAAATCGCCTCCTCCCTTTATGCGACGGCCTACAAACCCACGCTCTTCTAGACGCATATAAACGTCATTCAATGGTTTTAGGAAAGGATATTTTCGTTTTAGAAGCAGGCAAAACGCGCGCTGCACGAGCTTTGGATATTGACGAGCAATGTCATTTGTATGTTCGCTACGAAAACGGCGAAGAAGCGCTTTTAAATAACGGCGAAGTCAGCATTCGAATGAAAGAAAACGCGGAGGATTGAACGCGTTTTGCCCAAATTAGCCTGATATCGTCTATGTTCAGCAAAAAACGCCTGCCGTTCGTGTCGGCAGGCGTTTCCTATTTTTCAATTCCCCATAATCGCATTTTATCCATTTTTCGAATATTCGGCCGTTTCTCAGACGACTCCTCAAGGGTTTAAGGAGATCTTGGAAAACGATTTGTCAAATCCTTTTTCATCTTGATCGCTTTACACACTTGACAGAACAAGTTTGCCGAATGGTTCAAATCTTTATAGTAGTTCTTTTAAAATTTTCGTGGCGGCCGCCGGATTACATTTTCCTTGGGTTTTCGCCATCATTTTTCCCATCAATGCACCGAAAGCCGCTTCTTTTCCTTTCTTATAATCAGCCGCCACTTTCGGATTTTCCTCCAGTACCTCCCGCGCCAATTTCGATAAAATCGCCGGATCGCTGATTTGCTCTAAGCCCTGTTCCCGAACCACTTGTGCCGGATCGGCGCCGGTTTCCCAAATTTCCGCCAAAACTTTTTTCGCCGTTCCCCCATTAATGCGTCCCTCGCCGCTCATCTGAGCAACGGCCGCTAACGCTGCAGCCGTAATCGGAAGTTCCGAACCGTCCTGCGGAATGAGCCGAAAAACCTCTGTCGTAATCAAATTAGCCAGCACTTTGGGATAATCGGTTTGCGCCGCTGCTTCCTCAAAAATATCCGCAATCCATTTCTCATTGGTCAACGTTTCGCTGTCACGCGCCGTCAACCCATAGCGACTCATATAAAAAGCTTTGCGCTCATCGGGCAAAGGCGGAATTTCTTTTCGCAAGCGTTCTAAATCTTCTTTTGAAATTTCGATCGGCATTAAATCCGGGTCCGGAAAATACCGATAATCATTCGCATCCTCTTTTCGGCGCATCGAATACGTTTTGCCCGTGTTCTGATCAAAGCGGCGCGTTTCCTGGACGATCTCTTCTCCCGCTTCAAGCGCCTCCACTTGTCGTTTGAATTCATAGGCGATGGCTTTTTGAATGAATTGGAAAGAATTTAAATTCTTCATTTCCGTCCGCGTTCCTAAACGGTCGCTTCCCTTGGGGCGGACCGACAAATTGACGTCGCAGCGGAAAGCGCCTTCATTCATTTTACAGGAAGAAATCCCCGTGTAGATGATATTCGCCCGCAATTTCCGCAAATAGGCGTCTACCTCAGCAGCCGACCGTAGATCGGGTTCCGATACAATTTCAATTAAAGGCACGCCGCAACGATTGTTGTCAATGAGGGTTCCTTTTTCTGCATCATGCACCAGTTTTCCAGCGTCTTCTTCAATATGAATCCGGGTAATGCCAATTTTTTTAGGCCCCTTTTCACTTTCAATCTCGATCCAACCATGTTCGCATAACGGTAAATCATACTGCGAAATTTGGTAAGCTTTCGGCAAGTCCGGATAGAAATAATTCTTTCGATCCTGTTTAGAGTAACTTGCAATTTCACAATGGGTAACCATACCAGCCTTGACGGCGTATTCAACAACTTTTCTATTTAAAACCGGAAGAGTTCCTGGTAATCCCATGCAAACCGGACATACATGCGTATTGGGCTCCGCGCCGAATTCGGTGGAACATCCGCAAAAGATTTTGGTTTTCGTGCCC
>CALXSZ010000094.1 GCA_944391275.1 uncultured Syntrophomonadaceae bacterium | reverse complement strand
GGGCGTGATTGCGGGACAATTTGTGGCGTTGTCCCAAATTTTTGCGGTTATAACCGGACATGCGGAGAATAGTTGGTTGCAAGTGGTCGTTGCTTTCGCGGTTGTCGCATTCACAGCAACCGGAGGGCAACTATCGGTTATGCGTACGGACGCCATTCAGTTTTTTGTCTTATTTATCGGAATTGGAATCGCTTTTTTATACGTATTTTTTGGAGCCGGTTCGGTGGGGGCCGATACGAGTTATATTAGTCAAATGCAATTTTTTAATGAAAGTTTTACCCCGGCCAATCTGTTCTATTTGTTATTTATTGTAGGCGGAACGTATTTCCTGGGGCCGGATGTGCTCTCGCGCAACATGGCGGCCAAGGATGCGCGAACGGCGCGGGGTGCTTCAATGATTGCGGCGTTTGTCCTTCTAGCGTTTAATTTTATTATTGTGGGGATCAGCGTTTGGTGCCGGAATAATTTAACCGATTTGCAGGGACTGAATCCGCTGGTTTATCTCATGGAATATCGTCTGCCGGTGGTTTTGGCTTTTATTTTGGCGTTGGGATTGGTGTCGGCTTTGTTGTCTTCGGCGTCCACGTGTTTAATTACGACAGCGTCAATTATCCAAAATGACGTTATTCGTAAGAAGAGTATGAC
Organism: uncultured Syntrophomonadaceae bacterium; assembly: GCA_944391275.1. Lineage (GTDB taxonomy): Bacteria > Bacillota > Syntrophomonadia > Syntrophomonadales > Syntrophomonadaceae > CALXSZ01. Next base: position 3,049 of record CALXSZ010000094.1, on the reverse strand, counting down.
TTCTATTCGTTTGTTGGTGTGCGTAATTGGAATTTTTGCGACATTGATCGCGTTGGGGAAAAACGATATTATTGCGATTTTAACAGGCGCTTATTCAGTCTATGCACCAGGAGTTGTGATTCCGCTGTTTTTAGCAATTGCCTTCTATAAGAAACGAAAAATGAATCAAACGTGGTGGCTGTTGGCTGTTGCAGCAGGCGGATGTTGCGGATTGGCGGGTAATTTCGTTGATTTTTATTGGTTGCCCATGATTGGAATGGGGCTGTCTCTGGTTTTAGGTATTTGCGCATTGGCCTTGGGGCAAAAACGTACGGCTTAGAATTTTCCTGGAGATTTTAATCCAATACGAATAGGAAAGTTATGAGCAATGGGGATAAAAGAATAATGATTTGAGGACGAAAAAATTTTTTGATTGATCCGTATCAAGGGGCTTTAACCATGAAGGGGAAGTCCCTTTTTTTTAATAAGCGTTGTTAAGATTATTTGGGAAATAGTTTTTAGAAAATCCGAAAGAAAAAGGAACTAAATAAAAATCGAGAAATTGAAGCAGTATTAAAGATGATAAGTTTGGTTTTTTATAAAAGAAAATTTTTAGATATGGACAAGGGCGGTGGGAACGTGGTAAAATGCGTTCTAAATATGAAAATTTGGACTGATTTTGTGGGTTTTAGGGTGAATGAATCATGGAGATAAAAATCGTGGATGGAAGCGGCTATCTGAAAGAGATCCGAGGATTACTGGTGGAGTATGCTCGGTTTTTGGGTCGGGATTTAACTTTTCAACACTTTCAAGAAGAATTGGAGCATTTGGATCAAAAATATACGGAACCAAATGGACGGATTTGCGCGGCGGTTACGGATGCGGGAAAAGTTGTCGGGTGCGTGGCTTTCCGCAAGCAGAATGACAAACAATGCGAAATGAAACGGCTTTATGTGGAGGAAACCCATCGAAAATTGGGAGTGGGAAGAAAACTGGTCGAAACAATTTTGGAGTGGGCAAGAGCGGATGGTTATGAAGAAATGGTTTTGGATAGTCTTCAGCCTCTGGAAAGTGCGATTGCACTTTATAAGCAGTATGGATTTAAAGAAATCCCGGCGTATTATGAGAATCCGATGCCGGACGTCATTTATATGGGACGGAATTTATCTTGAAAGGGCCAAAAAAATAGAAGGACTAATAGAAGGGATTCAAAACGGAAAATTGAGAGGAAAAAACGCGACCGGAGTTTTGGGGAAAGACCGCTCGTCCAGGGGGAATTTTCGTTTTAGCGGATCAAAAAATACGAGAAGAAGAACGGTAAAAAAGAGAAGCGTCCGGAAAGAAGGCGGTTCAAGGATGCAAGGTGATTTTTTGCGTTTGGCGCGGTAGGAGAAAAGAAGGATAAAATAAAAAGAATTATGCAAGGGTAAAATGAAAAAGATTCGCGGAGAAATTTGACGAATGTGAAAAGAACCGATATACTACTGATTTAGTGGAGAAGAAGGGCGTAGACGTCAGGAGCTGTTGTTTTCTGGAAGAAATAGTTGGATGGGGGAAACGATTCCATCGGACAGCTTGAGCACGCCAGCCTGAAATGGTAGAAAGATAAATAGAGTTCGGAGGAAAACAATATGCTGCTGGTTTTTGATGTAGGGAATACCAATACGGTCATTGGTGTTTATCAGGGGAAAGATTTGAAAATGTATTGGCGGATCCGCACGGATCAGTTACGTACGGCGGACGAATATGGAATGGAATTATATAATCTGTTTCAGTATTCAAAACTGCGGATGGAGGATGTAAAAGCAATTGCTATATCCTCGGTGGTCCCGACGTTAATGATGGATTTGAATAAGATGAGTCGGAAATATTTTCATTGCGAGCCTTTGGTCGTGGGGCCAGGAACCAAAACCGGTTTGGTTATTAAATATGATAATCCGAAAGAAGTTGGAGCGGATCGGGTGGTAAACGCGGTTGCGGCGGTTCAGAAATACGGCGGTCCTTTGATTATTCTGGATTTTGGTACGGCAACGACGTTTTGCGTGATCAATAAACAAGGTGAATATTTGGGCGGAGCGATTGCACCAGGGATTAAAATTGCAACGGAAGCGCTGTTTACGCGGGCTTCAAAGCTCCCGCGGGTAGAGCTGGTGCGGCCGAAAAGTATGATTGGGAAAAATACCATTATGAGCATGCAAGTGGGAATTATGTATGGTTTTGTGGGACAAGTGGAAGGAATCGTGAACCGCATGAAAGAAGAGATGGCATGTAACCCGAAAGTTGTGGCAACGGGCGGTTTGGCGTGTTTGATTGCGAACGAGACGGATTGTATTGATGTAGTCGACGATTTTTTGACGTTAGAGGGGTTGCGTATCATTCACGAGATTAACCGGGGGACGGCATGCTGAAGATTGGGAGTGTGGTATTGGAAAACCGAATTGTTCAAGCGCCGATGGCGGGCGTGACGGATTGGGCTTTTCGGGTGATTTGTCGTGAAATGGGATGTGGAATAACCTGGTCGGAAATGATAAACGATAAGGGGCTTTTATACGGGCAGGAGAGAACAATTCGAATGATTGCGCCGGGACCGGAAATTAGACCGATGGCGGTTCAGCTTTTTGGGAATACGCCGGCGACGCTCGCGGAAGCGGCGGCAATAGTAGAAAACCTGGGTGCGGATTTGATTGATTTAAATATGGGTTGTCCTGCGCCGAAAATTGTCCAGAATCATGAAGGATCCGCTTTAATGCAGGATCTTTCGCTATGCCGGGAAATTTTGCGGGCGGTCCGGGAACGAATTCAGATTCCGCTGACCGTGAAAATGCGCAAAGGGTTTGCCGAAGGCGAGGAGACGTGTTTGCAGCTTGCGCGTATAGCGGAGGAAGAAGGATGCGATGCGGTGATTATCCATCCGCGCAGTCGGGAACAGTATTTCTCGGGGCATTCGGATTGGGACATGATCCGCCGGGTCAAAAAGCGCCTCGCCATTCCGGTGATTGGAAATGGGGATGTTTGGTGCGCGGCGGATGCGCAGGCTATGCTGGATGCAACCGAATGCGATGGCGTGATG
>CALXSZ010000093.1 GCA_944391275.1 uncultured Syntrophomonadaceae bacterium | reverse complement strand
CAACGGCGGCGTCGGCGTTCGGATGCCGGCGACCCGCATCGCCCGACTTTTAAGCCAGTGGGCCGGTCCAATCTCCGCGCCGAGCGCCAATCTGCACGGCCGTCCCAGCCCAACGGATGGCAGCCACGTATATACGGATCTGAAAGGGAAAATCCCCGCAATTCTAGACGCTGGTCGAACGCCGGGCGGGGTTGAATCCACCATTGTGGACTGCACGCAAACGCCCGTGAAACTTTTGCGTCGCGGCGCCATTTCCCAAGAAGCTCTTGAAACGGCTCTTGGTTCCGCGATCGTTTCCGCAGTCAAAACCGAGACGCCTTATGCCTTGAAATTTCAGGTTTTTCCCTGTGCCACCGAAGCCCTTTTTATTCGGAAAAAAGAAATTTTACAACATTTCCGTCGCCCCTATGGCGTTCTTTCCTTTGATGTGCCGGATGATGATGCAAACGCGCAATTCTGTGGATGTTTCACTCCGGACAATGAAGCCTCCGATTGGTTTGCCTTATTGCGAGAAGCTGAAAACGCCGGCATTCAAGCGCTTTTGGTCCATCCCTTTGATCCCGTCCGGGAACATTTTTCCGAGGGACTCCAAGAACGCATCGATCGAACGCTTCATCAATTGCACAAGGACAGAGAATCGCTCTAGGTTCTCTGTCTCTTGTTTTTTCTGAAAAATTTTTTAAAAAGAAAAATCCTTTGCTCGGTTCGGCTTTTGCCTTTTTTCGTCCCGTCAAACCGTCCTAGAAACGCTCTTTTCTTTCCAAAATTTGACGAACGGAAATTTGCCTTCTTTGACATATAGTAGACATAGAAACTTTCGTTCGTACAGAGGAGACGCTTTATGTTTACGTATCCCATCGGGTCAACGGTGTGGGCTCCGGCCGTAGTCGCGCTCTTAAAAGACGCCGTTACCGTCCAGGAAATTTTTCAGTATCCCCTTGCACAGACGGATCTGCACTTGGAAGAATTCCAAGCCAGTCTCACCCAAACTCCAGCCGAAAACCGCGGTTCCATTATTTTGATACAAATTTCCGTGGATATGATCGGGCTTTTTTTGACGGCTTCCACTGGAGAACGTCAAACCTTTCGCCGTCATGAAACCATCATTCGGCGTTTTCCACTTTCCGCATTCTGTTTTGCCAAAGAGGATCTCCACACGATTCGTCCGGAAAGATGGGAAGCCTCCATTCGTCATTTTACGTATCAACCGGATTTTTCTCAAGAAAGGCTTACCGTCCAGCTCTCCTTTTCCCTGCATCTGTGCGGCGTCCAAAACCGCATCGTTTCTTTATCGGAAGTGCTTCCGTCCCAGGTTTCTCCGTCCGAACGCGCCACGGTATCCGCTGATTTCGAGCAGATTCAACGCATGCAGCAAGAAATTGCGCGTTGTCAGGAAGAAATTTCCACCCTCAAAAATTACATTCAGCAATTAAAAAAAACCTCCGACAAAGCTTTTTCTGGATCCGCTCCTACGCAAAAAGCGACCATTGGGAAAAAAACCGCGCAATACCGCCATATGCGCAGCTTTTCAGCGGAATAAAAAATTCTCCCTTTCCTTTTCTCACCATTTTCCCCCCTGCCTCATAAGCTAACGTAGAACATGGAAAAAAGGGGGAACACACATGTCTGAATTCAAATGCGATTTTCCGGACGGCTGCAAACTGGATTTGTGGGCCAAAGTCATTAAAGCCAAATACATCGAAAAACAGGCTCAAATTTTGGATACCACCTTTTGTATACCGGACTGCGGACCGGATGGCGTAGGCGGAATGGTTCAGTTAATCGATGACATCAAAGTAAAGGTACGAGACAAATACTGCGATTTAAATTTTAACAAAGCTAAAATTTACATTGACTACGAAGTCATTCTGTTTGTTAAAGTAGAAGGCAACTACCAAATCGTAACCGTCAACGACATTTACGAACAAACGTTGGAACTGGACCAGTTTGATCCGCCGCTGACCGTGGAAGAATTCCGCAATGACATCAAGGATTGTGAAATCGTCACCTGTAACTGGAGTTTCGATTACGAGCTAAAAGGCAACTGCATGGATCCTTGCAGTCCTTGCGCCGAACATTTCCCGGTTCCACAAAGCGGAACCTGTTTGCAATTAGTTGTCTTTACGGATCTCATTGTGAAATTAGGTAAGATGCACGACATTATTGTTTATGGTCAACTCGACCCTGACGTAGACTGCTAAAATTCCATAGACGAAAAAAGGCGGGAGGTATTTCATCTTATGGATATTCACCCCCCGCCTTTTTCCTTCGTCTTCTCATGAAAGGCAGGTGCAAGATTCCTGAATGGCAGGTACATCTTTTAATCATCCGCAATTTTGTCAAGAACTGCAAGCATGCCTGACGCAGTACAAGACGCTTTACCAAAAACTTGTTCAATTGCAAAATACCGCCGGCGGTCGTTACGATCTGCGCCACACCTTACAAGCCGTCGGGGAAAATACGGCCCAGGGCATTCAATATCTTTCCTGGATTGCCGCTAAAGAGTGCAATAAATGTAAAAATCTGTAAACTATTGCCGACATTCTTCTAGACTTCTTGATAAAATTCTGGTATGATAAAAAACAAGAAAAAACGGAGGGAGCTGTATCCATTTTTTTGGTGCAGCTCCCTTGATTGCGTGGAAAATTTTTCAGAGAAGAACCGATGGAATGAATGTTCTCGCTCTGAATCCTCCGGCGTCCACAAATTTTTGAAACGATTGGAGTATGACAGGATGAATACCATTGGCTTTGATCACAAGCTCTATTTGAAAATGCAAGCGGAAAAAATCCAGGAACGAATTGCACAATTCGGCGACAAGCTCTATCTGGAATTTGGCGGCAAGCTATTTGACGATTTCCATGCTAGTCGCGTTTTGCCCGGTTTTCTCCCCGATTCGAAAATCAGTATGTTAAAAGAATTAAAGGATCAAACCGAAATGATCATTGTTATTTCGGCTTCGGATATTGAAAACAACAAAAAACGCCGAGATCTGGGAATTACGTATGAGAACGACACCTTGCGTTTGATCGACGCTTTCCGCAGTTTCGGGTTACTCGCCGAAAGCGTTGCGCTCACGCGTTATGCAGGACAACCCATGGCGGAAAAATTTCAACGGCATTTGGAATCGCTCGGAATAAAAGTTTATCGCCATTATTCGATTGATGGCTATCCCTATCAGATTCAGCATATTGTTAGCGATGAAGGCTATGGCAAAAACGATTATATCGAAACGACTCGTCCATTGGTTGTCGTGACGGCGCCCGGACCCGGCAGCGGCAAGATGGCGGTTTGCCTGTCCCAGCTTTATCACGAACACCGCCGCGGCGTTCGGGCCGGATACGCCAAATACGAAACGTTCCCGGTGTGGAACCTGCCGCTCTCTCATCCGGTGAATTTGGCTTACGAAGCAGCGACAGCGGATTTAAACGACGTCAATATGATCGATCCCTATCATTTGGAAGCCTACGGGAAAACGGCGGTAAATTACAATCGCGACGTAGAAATTTTTCCCGTTTTAAAAGCTACGTTCGAGCACATCCTAGGCGAATGCCCGTACCAATCTCCGACCGATATGGGCGTGAATATGGCCGGCTACTGCATTATTAACAACGAGATCGTTTGTCAGGCTGCCAAACATGAAATTATTCGCCGGTATTTTCATGAAATGTGCCGGCAATACCGCAGCGGTTCTGATGGAAGTGAAGTCTATCGCATTGAACTGCTTATGAAACAGTTGAATATCGGAATAAACGACCGCGCAGCGGTCCCAGCCGCTTTAGCCGTGGCCGAAGAGACGCAAGAACCGGCCGCCGCCATGGAACTTCCGGACGGTCGCGTCATTACCGGAAAAACAACCGCGCTTTTAGGCGCGTCTTCCGCACTTTTGTTGAACGCCTTGAAAGAAATTGGCGGCATTCCGGACGAAATCCAATTAATTTCTCCGCAAATTATTGAACCGGTACAAAATTTGAAAGTACGTTATTTAGGGAATATCAATCCCCGGTTACATACGGATGAAATTCTTATTTCTCTTTCGATCTGCGCCGCTACCGACCCTAACGCCCAGTTAGCGCTGGAGCAGATCCCCAAACTCCGAGGATTAAACGTTCATTCCAGCGTTATTCTTTCGGAGGTGGATGAAAACACATTTCGCCGGCTCGGGGTGTACCTCACCACCGAACCGCACTATCAAACCCAAAAACTTTATCATAAATAATCAGGCGTCCGTCCAAACCTGATGCGATCTTACTTTTTTCTATTTTGTTTCTATTTTGATTGAAAGGATTGATTTTTATGGAAATTGCCCCCTTTATGGCATTGATTTCTCTTTTTCTTTTCTTTGCCAATATTGCTATTGTTGCTGTCGTTGCGTACTTTGTCATTAAAAAAGCCGTAAAAGATGCCATCCGCGAAAGTCGGAACGAGAATCCGCCGTCGCGTTAAAGCCAAAAAGGGCGCTTATTCTCTCAAAAAGCGCCCTTATAGCGAATAAATATTCGCACCCTCATAGTAATGGGACAGGATTTCGCGATAGTTATAGCCTTCCGCCGCCATGCCGCCCGCGCCATATTGGCATAAACCCAAGCCATGCCCAAAACCGCGCGTGATCAGTTTCACGCCATCGGACGTTGTTTCCATCGAAAACCATGTCGATGGCAAACCCAAGCGGCTCCGAATTTCCTCCCCGCTGAATTCCTTACCTCCTATCTCCGCACGTTTCACGCGGCCGCTGGACGTTTGTTCCTGGATTTGAAGCGTCGCATCCGCCTCCACGCCTAATAACGCTGCAAAATCCTGCTGCGAAAAAAACAATTCTTTCCGGTAATACCCTGAATTCCCGCACCATCGGCAGGGAACCGAATGCAGACAAGCCGCTTCTTTTCCCCAAATATCCGCGGCTTCTTCGGTTTGTCCGCCGCAAGTCGAATGATATAAAGCTTCCACCGGACGTCCTTCAAAAATCAAAATCTCTCCGGCGGTTTCCGCAACCGCCTGTTCAATTTTTTGATAATAGAATACGGTGTCCTGCGGATGCGCCGCGGCAAATTCCTCTTTCGATACATACGCCTGACAAGTCCCGGGATCATCGCTTACCTGGGCGCCTAAAGGATAGGTATAGCCGTTCAAAAGCCGCTGATACGTGTACGTTCGGGCGCACACTGCCTGCGCCTTCAGCGCCTCTAAATCAAATGAAGCCGGCATTTCTGCCGCCACCACGCCCACCAAATACCGTTCGAAATCCATTTGCTCCGTATACCGACCAGCGCTACGATAAAGAATAATGTCCTCGCTCTCCGGCAGTGTAAACCGCGGCAGATCTCGACAAGCCCGCCCCAGAAGCAATCCCAGGATCACCACACCCAGGATCACCAGCAACGAATGGTTGGATTTTTTTTTATAAACCTTTAATCGACGTTTTCGCATAAAAAAACGTATGCGTTTTCTTCTTTTTTTAGACCGCCTTGGCAAAATCCAATCTCTCCCACCTCTGAAAAATTGGGAAACACGCGGCATTTTCCATCTTGGTCACCTCTTTTTATAAAGAAAATTCCCTTTTTCGCCTGGAAAACATACCGTTTTGCTTCACTTTCTGATAAAATAAAGAGGATATCTTTTATATGCTTCAATCAATATGCCTCTGCTTCAAATGCACCGGCAAAGGAGGTTATTTTGTGGGTTTCTGGCACCTCGCCATGCACATGCTGGGAATTTGGTGCGTAGCGGGCGTCGTTTTTTGGTTTTGCGACGTCGTTCCGCGAAAAATTTCCCATCGAACGCGTTGGGCGCTCATTATTTTATTTGGCCTTTTAACCATCTACACGATGGAACTGGCCCCTTCGTTCAAAACCGAAACCATCCGTATCCATGCGATTATTCCCCTGCTTGCCGCTATGGTTTTCGGTCCTCTTGTGGGAATCGGAGCCGGGATTTTCAGCGCGCTTGAACAACTTCTTTTTCATGGCTTTTTGTCTTATCCGGCCGAAGTATATATGCCGCTCATCGCCGCGCTCATCGGATCGCTTTTCTGGGTTTTTGGAAAAGCCTGGCCCGACTGCCGTTTTCTCAGCGGCGGTGTTTTACGCCCTGAATGGGGTTTTTGCGTCGCATTTTTTACGGAAGCGCTCTACATCTTTTTAGCTTATCAATTCTATCCCGGCGAAGCTGTTCAAGCCGCCGATCTGGCTTGGATCACGGCCATTCCTACCGCGTTTTGCGGAGCGATCGGAGCTTTCCTGTGTTTGTACATTTTTCATGATCGCCGCCTCGAATAATTTTACTGCAAAACCATTCCGTTTGGGAAAATAAAATAAAAAAACTTTCCGATTGTTTCTTCCAGAGCTTTTTGGAATAAACGATGGCTCCTTGCGGATATGACGCTTATCGGAACCCTCATAAAAAATGCCGGATATCTTGTTTGATCGATATCCGGCATTTTTAAAATGATTGGAGAACGAATAAAAAGAACCATTTCAAAGAGACTTTCGTAAAAGTTTTTTGAAATGATTCCTCTGCGAAAAAGTTTCAGGGCTCTTTTGCTTTTCTTACAGCATATACGCAAACGCGGTAAAAATGACTGTATAAATGGCAATGATTCCGGAAATTTGTAACATTTTCAGTCTCATAAAAATACCTCCCATCTGCATTGGGTCCGATTTTCTCTCCCTTGCGACTCTAGTATAACCCGCTTTTTGTATAGGGTCAAATACCAATTTTGTTATTTTGTTATAGGAAAAACACTATAATATTTTGTTCATAAAAAGCCGATTATATGCAATTTCTTAAAAAGAGAGAAAATAAATCCCTTTTTCGTCCTAATTACAGCGATTTTTCTTAAACAATCCGGGACTAACGATCCAAAACGCTTATCTTGCGCAATATCATCATAGTTAAAAACCTATAATGCGCAAAAAAAGACTGCTTCATTTTTTTGAACGAAGCAGTCAAATATTTTTTCTTTCTGCGATCCGACCTTTTGATCTTTGAATTTTTTGGAATCGCTCATACGCTTTTCATTCGATTCTCTTTTGTCACGGGCGGCTTATAATACAACAAACAATGACAGTACCCTGAAAATTCGTCATCTCTCAGCTGCTCCCGAAATTCTTGGCACATGCATTTCGTTTCCGGCGTTTTCTCCAATCGACACGGGCAATACCCATCATTCCGTTTGAGTCCTTCCCGAATTTTTTCGACCATTTCCGCATCTTCATTCAACCAAAATTTCTTTTTTCCATTCTTTTTCGTCTCATGGTATGTCATTTTCTTCCTCCTTTCCGGTCATAGAAAACTTTGTTTTTTTCCGGCCGTCCTTGACGCCGCACGATTTCATACATCATTAAAGCCGCCGCATTGGATGCATTTAGCGAATTTACGGTTCCAAACATCGGGATGCGCACCACCAAATCACAATTTTTGCGAATCAACGGCCGTAATCCGCGGTTTTCCCCGCCGATCACCAAAGCGGCCGGCAAAGGGATTTCCGCTTCGTACAGGCTTTCCGTTCCATCCATATCCGCCCCCACGATCCACATACCGCGTTCTTTTAGGCGTTGTAAACAAACTGTCAGATTGGTTTCTTGGGCTACCAACATATGCGCCGCAGCTCCAGCGGACGTACGATGCACCGTCGCATTCACGTCCACCGCATGGTGTTTGGGCAGGATAATCCCATGTACGCCCGCGCATTCCGCCGTCCGAATAACGGCTCCCAAATTATGGGGATCCTCTAAGCCATCCAATAGGACGATAAACGGCTCTTCTTCGCGTTCTTCTGCCCGACGAAAAATATCCTCCACATCGGCATAGCGGTAATTTTCCACCTCAGCCACGATCCCCTGATGATTCCCTTGGGTGAAGAAGCGATCCAGCTGTTCCCGATTGACCGTTTTACAAAAAACGCCCTTTTTCGCGGCCAGATCCAACAGCGCCTGCATACGCTTGCCGCCGCGGCCCTCCTGCACATAAATCCGGTGAACCTTGCCTTTCCCCTGAAGCGCCTCAAAAACGCTGTTCATTCCTGCGATGCGCTCGGCCACGTCATTTCGCTCCTTCCGAATCCGGAAGCGGATGAAATAGGGCGTCCGTTAAAACCACGCGGGCTTCTTTTTCCGCTGGGAAACTTTCATCAAAGGCAATATCCATAAAAAGTTCCGGGAACGCTTGTTGAAACACCTTCAGCAGCGGAATCGCCGCTTGCCGCATCTGCGGATGCGCCGGGGCCGCCGCCCGTAATCGAAAGAAATGCCGCCATTCCCGAAAGTTATACGTCGTCACAATTTCCGTTTTCAAGCTGTTTGGCAGTACGCTGCGGGCTTCCTGCGGAGAAGCGCCGGCTTCCAAAAGTGCAAAATAAGCCGCTTCGGTCTTTTCGCACGTTTCTTTCCAAACGGCATACGCCGGAGAACCCGCCTCAAAGAAATACGGTTCAATGACGGTTATTTCATTGCCGAACTTGTCCGCGTTGTAGTTGCAGTAACGCGTAGACTCCTGGCTATAACTCCCGACTCGATGTCGGACGATCTCATGCGTAATCCCTCGGTCTACAATAAACATCACGGTCACTTTTTCGTGTTCAATCACCGATTCATGCCCTCGCGCTACCATGGATTTCAGAAAATTCGGATGGAATTCCCCGCCATCCATCATCCCTTCCGACTTATAACAAACCCGGGCATACCGCTCCACCGATTTTAATTTTTCCCGGTCCAGCTCTCCCACCGGCACCCGAATTTCCGGTTGACGAATAATCACAGCGCCCCCTCCTTCATGATCAATATGATTCCGGCGAATCGTTTCATCGTTTGTTCTTTTATTGTAGCATACCTGGATCAAACGAAGAAGTTTTTTCTGTCGCCTTTTCATTTTCTCCTTTATAAATCCAGCCGCATGTAAACCGCCCGCTGCATAGGACTGTCATTGTAACGGGGAATTTCGTAAAATCCATACGTCCGATACAACCGGATGGCGCTCTGCAAAAACGGCAACGTATCCAATAACATCTGTCTGTAGCCGATGGTTCTCGCTTCCTCGATGATCCGATCCACCAACCGCCGACCGATTCCCTTCCCTTGAAACACCGGCCGGACATACAGCCGCTTCATTTCACACCGTAACGCGTCGATTCTTCTCAAGCCGACGCAGCCCGCCGTCTTCCCTTTAAAAAAGACGATATAAAGCCGCCCGGTTTTTCCGCCATATTTCCTTTCCAAATGATTGAGTTCTTCCTCATAATGCTGTAAATGAAGATATTCCTGAAACGACGGGTCTCCTTTCAGTAACGTTTCCGTATATTCGGTAAAAAGCGTCCGTATTTCCTCCGGAAAATCCATTCCCGGGAAAATAGCAATATCCATTCCCTCTTCTTTCGCTTCCACGTCTTTCATCTCCTTTTCCATCATCCGGCCTTTCTTGCAATCGCATCCGCTCTTGGCGTAAAATTCGAATCCCTTTTTCCTTTCGAATCCTTTTTTCTTCGAAGGGAAAACGAAACAACTTCTAAAAAAGTTTCGCTTCTTTCTTCTGAATTTTAGACTTTTTTCAGGATAAAGAATTTTACTCGATCTCTGAAAAATTCCTTAGGTTTACGCGCAAATAACGAACCAGAAGCTTTTCTTTTTAAATAGGGGGACGACTTGACGAAAACTCAACCGCCTTTTTCTCGCGTATAGCCAAGCTTTATGGATTTTCCCCAACGCTTTCTTCCTCTTTGCAATTCATCATGGCGGCAAACAATTCTTCCATCCGCTCCTTTTGCCCGGAAAGATACCAATATCCAAATAAGGCCTCTAAACCGGTACTGGAGCGATATTCCCGAGGGCTTGCATGATGTGGGACGTGGCTTTTTACATTCCGTCCTCGTCGGACGACCTCTCGTTCTTTTTCGGTCAAAAGCGCCTGTACGCTCCGTAAAACCAACGCTTGATGATGGGCGCGCACCAACCCCACCGTTTGCTTATGAATATCCCGGATTCGTTTCACGCCGTTTTCGACAACATAATCTCGCGATAGCAGCTCATACACCGCATCGCCGATATACGCCAACACCACCGGCGGCGTCTCCCGCAACTCTTTTTCGGTGAAAACTCTTTTATTCGTCAGCAAATTTCCAGCGAACTCCTTCCCGCGTATCTTCCAAAACTACCCCGCAACACTTCAGTTCATCCCGTACCCGGTCCGCCATCGCATATTTTTTATTCTGACGGCAGAAGGCCCGGTTTTCTATCATCTTGCGGACGATCTCTTCCGCGCTTATCTGCTGTAGGCAACAAACTTTTCCGTCCTTTATTTCCATATGCAAATCGGCCATGCAGACGGCCATTCTTTCCCTTAAATCCGCATCCTGCTGAATTTCCGGAGCTTCCATGAGATGAGTAAACATCTCCAACAGTTCCTGCACTTTTTCCTGATCCTGGGAGGTCTCTTCCGTTTTTTCCAGGAAGATCCCTAAAACGTCTCCCAGTTCTTTATATAGTCGATACGCTTCTTCCGCGGCCTTTTTCATCGCCCCGCTTACGCTTTCCTGCGGGATAAAAGCCGTATTCAGCCGTTTCGCCAATTCAAATAACGCCCCAATCGCATTGGGTGTATTCAGGTCGTCCTCCATGGCCTGGCAGAACTGCTCTCTAAAAACCGCCAAATCTTGTCGGATTGCCTCCGCCGCTTCGGATGTTTCCGCCTCCTGCGGCGCGTCCGCGGCGATCTCCTGCATAAATTGAAGCGTATTTTTCAGCCGACCCAACGCCCGTTTGCTTTCCTGTAGTTTGGCGTCGTCAAAATCCAACGGATTGCGATAATGCGTGGAAATGAGATAAAAACGCACCACATCCCCTGAGAATTTCTCCAGAATATCCCGCAAAATAAAGAAATTTCCCAATGACTTCGACATTTTTTCATGATTTACGGTGATAAAGCCATTATGCATCCAATACCGGGCCAACGGTTTGCCGGTCGAAGCCTCCGACTGGGCGATCTCGTTTTCATGATGCGGGAAAATGAGATCCGCGCCCCCGCCGTGAATATCCAACGTCTCGCCCAGATATTTCATGGACATAGCCGAACATTCAATATGCCATCCGGGCCGACCTTCTCCCCAAGGACTTTCCCAAGCCGGTTCGCCGGGTTTGGCCTTTTTCCACAAAGCAAAATCGAAAGCATCTTCTTTACGCTCATCCACATCAATCCGGGCTCCCGCCTGCATATCCTCCAGGCTCCGGCCAGACAATTTTCCATATCCGTGAAATGCGTGCACCCGAAAATACACATCGCCGTCTCGCTCGTAAGCATACCCTTTATCCATGAGCGACTGCACCAATTGAATCACTTCCGGAATGTTCTCGCTCACCCGCGGATGCACATCCGCCCGCATTACACCAATCGCGTCGGCGTCCCGAAAATACTCCGCAATATACTTCTCTGCCAACGCCATCGGAGCCACGCCTTCCTCCTGCGCCCGCTTGATGATCTTATCGTCAATGTCCGTAAAATTCTGGACATACTGCACCGCATACCCCCGATACTTCAAATACCGTCGCAGAGTATCAAACACCACAATCGGCCGAGCATTCCCAAGATGAATATAATTATACACCGTCGGCCCGCAGGCATAGATGTTGACGACCGGCGCATGTAAAGGGATCAATTCTTCTTTTTTCCCGCTCAACGTATTGAAAATTTTCATGAAGTTTTCCTCCTCCTTTGATCTCCCGCCAACAAAAACATTTCTTCCTCCTCTGAGATAAAGCTTTATACGTTAAATTGTTTCCGCTTTCCAAATTGGCATTTTCCATCTTCCGTCTATGCAGCGGAACATCTTACGTTTTTGCCGCTTTACGGCCTATTTCCATCCCGTTTTCAGAACATTTTTCTTTCTCAAACGCGGCTAAACGCGTTTCCAACTGCTCGATGCGCCGCTGCAATTGAGAAATCATATCCATTTCTGGATCGGGCAGCGTTTGATGATTCAAATCGACCATTCGTTCTTCCTCTTCGTCGTTCGTATAACGCACGGGTACGCCATCCCGCTTTACAATTCGGCCCGGTACCCCCACAACCGTACAATTGGGCGGGACGTCTTTCAAAACCACCGAGCCGCCGCCAATTTTCACATTGTCTCCCACCGTGAAAGATCCAAGCAATTTCGCTCCGGCGCTCACCGTAATGTTATTGCCCAAAGTCGGATGGCGTTTGCCTTTTTCCTTGCCGGTCCCACCTAACGTAACGCCTTGATATAGAGTAACAAAATCTCCAATCTCCGTCGTTTCCCCAATCACCACGCCGGAACCGTGGTCAATAAAAAAGTTGCGGCCGATCTTGGCTCCCGGATGAATATCAATGCCCGTAAACATCCGGCTGATATGCGACACTAGGCGCGCCAGAAAAAACCGTTTATGCCGATATAACCAATGCGCTAGACGATGATTGAGAATCGCATGAAACCCCGGGTAACAAAATACCACTTCCCAGGCGCTTTTTACGGCCGGATCTCGTTCAAAAACGACATGTATTTCTTCTTTTATCCTGCGAAACATAACAGGCCTCCTCTTGTACAATCCATAAAAAAAACCTTTCATCTCCTTCTGCCAGAGACGAAAGGCTGCTAAAGCGTTTTCGCGGTCCCACTCGGCTTGCGTTTGCCTCAAACGAGGGCAACGCCGCTCAAAAGTCAAGCTAACGGTTTCCCGGATGCACCTACTTTTTTAAGAATTTCAACGCACCAGCTCCCGGACGCACATTC
>CALXSZ010000092.1 GCA_944391275.1 uncultured Syntrophomonadaceae bacterium | reverse complement strand
TTCCATTGCAAAACGTAAATCCGGTTTATCGCTGCCATATTTGCGCATCGCTTCCTCGTAGGTCATTCGAGGAAAAGGAAGCGTTAATTCTCGCCCTATTCCTTTGGCAAAAACTAATCGAATCATTTCCTCTACAATCTCATGAAGCATGTTTTCATTAATAAAGGACATTTCCATATCTAATTGCGTAAATTCAGGCTGCCGATCCGCCCTTAAATCTTCGTCCCGAAAACAGCGCGCAATTTGAAAATATTTTTCAAATCCGGCTACCATCAGTAATTGCTTAAACAATTGCGGGGATTGAGGCAGTGCATAAAATTCCCCCAGGTGAACCCGGCTCGGAACCAGATAATCACGGGCACCTTCTGGAGAACTTTTCGAAAGAATCGGGGTTTCGATTTCCAAAAATCCTTTTTCATCTAAATAATCGCGGATGGTTTTTAAGACCCGATGCCGTAAAATTAAATTTTTCTGCATTTCCGGACGGCGTAAATCCAAATAACGATATTTCATTCGCAGCATCTCATCAACGTTAATCCCATCTTCAATATAAAAAGGCGGAGTTTTTGAAGGATTAAGCACCTCAATTTCATCGGCATGGATCTCAATGGTCCCCGTCGCCATAGAAGAATTCACCGCTTCCGGCGCTCTTTTCACAATTTCTCCTCGTACGCTAATCACGTATTCCCCGCGGATTTCTTCCGCATGATGGAAAGCCGGTTCATTTCTTTCCGGATTAAAAACAATCTGAACAATCCCCGAACGATCTCTCAAATTGACAAAAATCAAATTTCCTAAATCACGGCGGGAATCCACCCATCCACTTAGAGTAATTTCTTGTCCAATCGGAATGGAGCCCGCTTCCAGCGCACTACAGGTCTTTTTCAACATTGACTTGTCCCCCAATTTTTATCATTCATATCTTTTATCGAGCATGTAACATTTCATTCAAAGTCTGCACCATTTCATTTTTCCCAACCCGAACTTGCTCTCCGGTTCCCATATTTCGTAATGTAAACTGACCCGATACGACTTCTTCATCTCCAATTATCAACACCACGCGCGCGCCGATTTTTCCAGCATACTTCATTTGAGCCTTCATACTGCGGTCCTGATAATCTTTGTCTGCTGAAAATTGTTTTTTTCTTAATTCGTTTACGATTTCTAACGCAATAGATCGATAGTCGGCACGTTGCAAGGCCACAAAGACGTCTAAGGATTTCTCCGTCTCCATTGCCGTCCCGGAAGCCTCTCGCGCTAGTAACAACCGTTCAATTCCCAAGGCAAATCCAATCCCTGGCATATTGGGCCCGCCAATTTCTTGAATTAATCCGTTGTAGCGTCCGCCTCCTCCAACGGCGCTTTGTGCGCCCAGATCCGGCAAAAGAATTTCAAAAGCCGTATTGGTATAGTAATCCAACCCTCGTACAAGCTGATGATCCTGAATATAACGAATTTGATTAATCGCTAACGCTTCCTGAACAGCGGTATAGTGTATTCGGCAAGCGTCGCACAGATAATCCGCCATGACGGGAAAACCTTGTATGGCTTCCTGACATGTCGGTACTTTGCAATCCAGAACTCTCAGAGGATTTTTATAGAGTCTTTCCTGGCAATCTTTACAGAGCTGTTTTTCCATCGGTTTCAAAAACTCAATCAATTTTTCCCGATAGTGTTGTCGACACGTGGGACACCCAACGCTGTTTAAATGCAACTCATACGTTTCAATGCCTAAAGCTTGCACAATTTCTACCATTAAGGTAATAACTTCCGCATCCAAATAAGGACTGTTGCTGCCAAAAGCTTCGACGCCAAATTGATGGAATTGTCGAAAACGCCCTGCTTGGGGCCGATCATACCGAAACATAGGCCCCATATAAAACCATTTCACCGGCAAAGCCCCGCTAAAAAGGCTATGTTCAACGAAAGAACGTACGCAAGAAGCCGTACCTTCCGGTCGCAGCGTAATACTGCGTCCGCCTCGGTCATCAAATGTGTACATTTCTTTGCTGACAATATCGGTGGTTTCCCCGACGCCACGCTGGAACAACTCGGTATGTTCAAAAATAGGCGTTCTAACCTCATGGAATCCAAATAAAGCAGCTTTTTCTCGCATAATCGTTTCCACCGCATTCCACTTGGCCGCATCGCTTGGTAAAATATCGCACGTTCCGCGTGGTGCCTTAATTTGCATTGTTCCATCCCTCCGTTGTTTATTCTTAACCGATTCATTTTATAAAAAGGCCTTGAGATTGTCAAGTTTTCCCTGTATACAACGTTCTACATGTTCCGTATAACTCTTGGGATCTTTGGGATTATGAAAACTGGTCAACGTCCAATTTTCCGGGAAAACAAATTTACTGGAAGCCCCTCCGCCTAACCCTAAAATCGTTTGCCTTTCTTCCATCATCTGAACATTGTACAAACATTGTTTTCCAGGCAGCGTATAGCCCGTATTTTCCATATTCGCTTTCATGTACTTTTGCCGATATAAATAATAGGGAATATACCCTTGCTGCCGAAGTGCGGCAGACATTTTTTTCATAGCGGCAACAATTTCTTCTGCTTGTCCAGAAATCGTACGCAGTCCCTCTTTTTCCGCCAAAACCGAACCGCGTTTTACGGCTAAACTGTGTAGGGTAATATTGGTCGGCTGCAAAGCTAAGACGCGTTTTAGCGTCTGTTGATACTCTTTGTCCGATTCTCCCATGAGTCCCACAATCAGATCCATGTTAATCTCTTCAATTCCAATTTCTCTGGCCTTGATAACCATTTCTTCAATTTGCTCCGCCGTATGCCTGCGACCAATGCGCTCTAAAGTGGCGTTGTTCATCGTTTGGGGATTGATACAGATTCGATCCACATGGTTTTCTTTCATCAAATAGAATTTCTGCGTATTTAACGTATCGGGACGTCCCGCTTCAATCGTGATCTCCTGACAATGAGACAGATTCAGATTTTCCCGAATCATGCGCAGCAAAAGCAGTAAATCCTTTTCATTTAAGACGGTCGGGGTCCCTCCTCCAATATAAACGTTTTGGATGAGGTAATCATGCGCCTGCAAATAGTCTCCTATTCCGCTTATCTCTCGTTGCAACGCCTCTAAAAAAGGCGGAATTTCCTGTTCATACTGATGAAGAATCGCTCCCGGAAATGAACAATAGTAACATCGCGTAGGACAATAAGGAATCCCAACATAAATTCCGATTTTTCTCTTCGCCTCTTCGGGAGAATGTAAAAGGAAATGGTTATTCTCGGCTACCTCAAGCAAAAAAGCAGCTTTTTCCGAAGATACGCGGAAATTTTCTTTTAAATAAGATAAAATGTCATCTCGCCGCCAATGTTGATCGAGACAACGATGCAAAATTTTTAACGGTCGCACTCCGCTTAAAATCCCATACTCGCTAAAAGAGCGCCCTAAAAATTCACACATCCATTCAAACACAAAAATACGCAAGAGACGACTCAGTTCATTTTTATGTTCCTTTGCCTCGTCCTTGAAAGTATGGAATTGTACTTTTTGATTTAGCGTTTTTCGCGCGGCGTCTTGAAGTTTTCCCTGGAAGCAAACCTCTTCCTCTTTGATTATTATCGCTAAATCCAAGAAGATATCGGCTTGTTCCTGGGGTGTAAAAAAAATTTGATAATCGATCAATGCAGAGCGAAATAATTCATGAACACTCTTGTACCATTCTTCTGGATAAATTGAGATACTTGCGATCATTTTTCCTCAACCATTTTCGTATAAAAACAGGCGCAATTGGATTTTTACGCCTGTTTTTCGCTACTTCTCCGTCATATAACCAAGGATAAAGGGATTGTATTTTCTTTCATATCCAATGGTTGTTCCAGGCCCATGTCCGGGATAAACGGCTGTTTCATCCGGCAATACCATTAATTTCTCTCGGATACTTTTCATCAACGTAGGAAAAGACCCGCCTTCAAAATCCGTCCGACCGATGGACCCCTGAAACAACGTATCTCCGGAGAAAAGTAAATCTTCTCCGACTAATTTCAGACAAATTCCTCCCGGCGTGTGCCCTGGCGTATGAATTACCTCGAGCTGAATCGTTTCTCCTACCTGGATCATATCGCCGTCGTGCAGCAGGCGATCGGCTTTAAAAGTTTTCGCTTTTCCTTGACTAAATTCCTGTAAAAACGCATCCATCACTTCCAGACGCGGCGCATCTGCTTCATGGATCAACACCGGAGCCCCCGTTCGGGTTTTCATTTCATAGTCTCCGCCAATGTGATCC
>CALXSZ010000091.1 GCA_944391275.1 uncultured Syntrophomonadaceae bacterium | reverse complement strand
GATCCGAAATTTGTCGGACTTAAACACGACAATGATTATCGTCACCCATGAAATGCAATTTGCTCGCGACGTTGCCGATGAAGTCTTATTTATGGATCAAGGCGTTATTGTAGAAAGCGGCCCGCCTGAAGAAGTATTTGGTCATCCTAAAGAAGAACGAACCAAGCAATTTTTGCAACGTTACGTGCAAGAAAAAGGATGAATGGAATTATGCAAGGCGTCAAAGGCAGTTTTCTTCTATTGCTCTTGATTATTAAGAAGAAAACTGGAAGCAAAACTACCTTTGGTATTTTACAAAATCCATGCCTTTCTTTAAGTAAGGAATGATTGAAAGACAAAAATTTTCTCGTTGAAGGAAAAGTTGTGTTATAATGGAAAAAATTTAAGTATCTAAACCCTTTATCCGTTGTGAAGCAAAATCATCATTTTCTTTCAAGAAGGTGGAGTCTTTGGAACTTATTCAGCCCATGAGCGAACTTTATACGGATTATCTCCAGGATGAATCCCGAACTATGGGAAAAGCATCCTATATTGCTTTTCCTCAAACAGAGGAAGACATTGTTTCTACTGTAAAATTCTGTTATACAAATAATATTTTCATTAACCCACAAGGGGCGTTGACCGGTTTATCCGGCGGAGCAAGTCCAAATGGGGGATTAATTTTAAATCTTTCTCGTATGAACCGTATTTTAGGAATACGCAAAGATGCGTCCAACCACTATTTCTTACGTGTTCAACCCGGGGTTCGTTTATTCGAAGTGCGGCAAGCCCTTTTAACCAAACAAGTAGATACATTAAATTGGGACGACGAATCGCGCGTCCTATGGGATACCATTCAGGCGGGAGCGCTCTTTTTTTCGCCGGACCCTACGGAACCAACAGCTAGTTTAGGTGGAATGGCTTCTTGCAATGCCTGTGGCGCTCGTTCTTTTTTATATGGATGTACACGTGAACACATTCATTCTCTTCGAGTGGTATTTTCGCAAGGACAAACTGCGAAACTAACCCGCGGAATTCATAAAGCGCAAGGAAGAACTTTTGAAATTTCGTTGGAAGATGGAAATTTTTTAAGAGGAAACTTACCAGACTTCGATACGCCGCCTATTAAGGACGCTGGTTATTTTATTCGTTCGGATATGGATTTATTAGATTTATTTATCGGCAGTCAGGGAACATTAGGCATTATCAGTGAGTTGGAACTTTGTTTGATGCCTCATCCCGGTTTTATGGGAGGAATTTTAGCTTTTTTCCCGGATGATACAACCGCCCTACGGTATGTTCATACATTAAAGCAAGAAAACCGTCCCGATCTTCCTGTTTTCTCCACCAAACCGGCTTCATTGGAATTTTTCAATTATCAAGCGCTAGAAATGTTAATGGAGCAAAGAAAAGTCAACCTTCAATTTCAAGAAAAAATTCCCCCATTGCCTGAATCCATACATTGCGCCGTATATGCTGAGTTCAATTTACCCCAAGCGGAAGATTTTCAACCGGTTTTAGTTGAATTAATGCAAGTATTATCTGAAATAGGGGCAGATCCAGAAAAAACTTGGTTAGCTTCCAATCCAAAAGAATTAGAACGTTTGCTTTTTTTCCGTCATGCTGTTCCTGAGACCATTGATATCTTGGTGGCTCAAAACAAAAAGAATTACGAGGGAATCACCATTTTATCCACCGACATGGCCGTCGACGATGATCATTTCGACGCATTATTTCAATTATATAACCAGGATTTAGAAAATTCCGGTTTACCTTGGGTGATTTTTGGACATATTGGAGAAAATCACGTCCATCCAAATATTTTGGCACGTACACGGGAAGAATACGAACAAGGACATGCACTTTTTGAAAAGTGGGCGTCCATTGTCGCTCAAATGGGCGGAACGATTACCGCCGAACATGGCGCCGGAAAAATCAAACGGAAGTTAGCCTTCATTTTATATGGAAAAGATAAAATGAAGCAATTACTCGCACTCAAGCATACGTTCGATCCTCAAGGGCTATTGGCTCCAGGAAATATTTTAACGGAAATCCCCGAATAATTGAAAGGAGAAAATAAATATGGTAAAAACATTAACAGAGGGAAATTTCGCTACTGAAATCGACCAAAATGATCAATTATACTTAGTTGATTTTTGGGCTTCGTGGTGCGGCCCCTGTCAGATGATGGGTCCCATTGTCGATACGATTGCCGAAGAATATGACGGGAAAATGAAGGTAGGAAAATTGAACGTAGATGAAAATCGGCAAATTGCTGCCGAATATGGTATTCAAAGTATTCCAACGCTGTTATTTTTCCGTCATGGAAACGTTGTTCACAAATTAGTGGGCGCGCAACCAAAGCCTCAGTTGGAAGAAACCATTCAATACTTGTTAGGTCAATAATACATGTTAACCAATTGGCTGCAGGAACATTTTAAAGATCAAGAAAATTTTCCTTTTCATGTTATACTAATCGTTTTTTACGAGACAGAAACCGAAAAGTGCCAAGCAGAGGCATTTTTTCAAAAATTATACAACGAAAATGTGCTGAACAACGTGCGGATTGCCCCTTTTATTTTAACTGCAACGCATAAAAAGCTCGCGTCCTTTTATGAAATTTCTCGTACGCCCACCATACTCTTTTGGTATCAAGGAATGGAGGTTGGCCGTTTTAATCGTTTGCCTCCTTCCAATCAATTTCAGGCAGTTCTTCAAAGCCTCCAAACACTGTAAATAATGAAGGAAAAATATCCGTGGAGCGATGCTTCACGGATATTTCCTATTTTTTCGCTTGTTCTTCTCTCATACGTACTTGCTGTAAAAATTCCGTCATTTGCTTTTCTTGTCCATTTTGTCCTGAACGATAAAAAGTCATATTTTGGAGCGAATCCGGCAAATACTGTTGTTTCACATATCCTCCATAATCATGAGGATACCGATAACCGATTCCTTTCCCTAAAACCGTGCGCGCTTGACTGTGATGCGCATCCGAGATATGGGATGGGATTTGGATTTTCTTTTGTGAACGTACCGTCTGAAGTGCCGCCTCAATAGCCTCTATACTGCTATTGCTTTTCGGCGCGCAAGCCAAGTACAAAGTTGCTTCAGACAGAATAATTCTGGATTCCGGCATCCCAACGAAATGCACGGCTTGAGCCGCTGCATTTGCCAAAACCAAGGCATGAGGATCGGCCAGCCCAATATCTTCACTGGCCAAAATGAGAAGTCTGCGAGCAATAAATTCCGGATTTTCCCCTCCCTCCAACATGACCGCCAACCAATAAACCGCAGCATCCGGATCGGATCCCCGAACGCTCTTAATAAAAGCCGAAATAGCATCATAGTGCCAATCGCCTTGACGATCGTATTGAATGGTCGGTTTTCCATTTACGGATTCCACTTGTTGCTTTGTAATCTCTAAAAAACCTTTTTCCTCATCATAAAAAGTATAAAAAATCGTATCTAAAAGATTTAATGCCACACGCGCATCGCCTTTACAGGCTACAACAATCGCTTCCAACGCTTCAGGCTGAATATGAACGGAATAATTTCCCAATCCATTCTCTTTATCGTGCAACGCTCTTTGTATAATTTGCTGGAGCGCAGATTCACTTAAGGGGTGTAACACATACAATTTTAAACGAGATAACAAAGCGTTATTTAACTCATATAATGGATTCTCCGTAGTCGCTCCAATTAACGTCAACGTACCATCCTCC
>CALXSZ010000090.1 GCA_944391275.1 uncultured Syntrophomonadaceae bacterium | reverse complement strand
CATAGGCATTCCCTATCCGTGCAGGGCAGGCATGGATGGATCGCTCCATTCTAAGGTTCTTGATGAATATACATTCGGATAGGCGCCAGCGTTTCTTCCTCCTGTACCATACACAAAAACGTCCAGTCATATCTCTCGTAAAAAGTGGTATGATCCGTCACGAGATATAATGTATGAATCCCCATTTGGTTCATATCCCGGCAAACCGCCCGCAACAATTTGCCGGCAATTCCCCGACAGCGATATTCCTCTTCAACATAAAGGGCGCACACATTTGGCGTTAAATCTTTCCGGTCATGGAAGTCGTTTTCGATCACCCCTACGCCGCCAATAATCCCATCATTCTCTACTGCAATGTACCATTGGGGGATTTTCCCCGGATTGTGCAAACATTCCCACATACTCTCCTTATAAGCCTCAACCGGGACGCCCCATTGAGTATGAAACCACGCTGCCGCTTGGAGGAGTTTTTCCCGATGTTCCCGAATTTTTAAAATTTTCATCTTCTCTCCTCACTCCTCCCCACGACATAAACAGCAGACGTTTTACCATAAAACATTTTTATCCTCTCAAAAACAAAAATTTCGCGCCGGCAATCCTAAGACGCTCTGAATAAAATAAAAAACAATGATTTAACGCCAATATTCCAAACGGTTAAAAGCTTTTTTGATCGTATTCTAATAAATATTTCCTCTACATTCCCAAGAATTTTTATACACATCCAACCTCTTCTTTAAAGGTTTTTAAAACGAAAACGTTTTTCGGGACCAGAAACGAGATCGGTTTTTTCCCGAAAAACGCTCGATTCTTTACAATATAAAGGAAAAAATATTTTTTTCACTCTTGCCAAAAAAGAAGGCTTTTTTTAAAATAAACGGATTCTCATCCTTCCACCGTGATCCGGTCCTGAGGTTCTTGATAAGCCGCACCAATGGATCCGTCTAAGGTTTCTCGGATATATGTGATCAAAATCTGATAATCGACCATTCCTTCATCCACAATTAAAGGACAGTCCATAAACATGGTCATGCCGTCCCCGCCTTGTTTGATTAAATAATTATGGGAAGCCACCGTATAAATTTTTAGCGGGTCAAGCGGCGCATACGTCCCGTCCTCCGCCTGTACTTGGACGTCTTGCACCCGCCGCGCTGAGCCGCAGGAGACAAACATGCCGTTTTCGTCCACTTCAACAGTCGATGCGATGGAAGGACGAATGGTATATTTTAAACCGGATACTTGGAGGAAAGCTCCGTTTTCTCCGACTGCATTTTTCCCGTCGTCGGCCTGCGCCAAAGTGAAACGGCTTGCCATCTCCAGCGCGTCCAGAATCGCCTGTCCGGTGACTTCTACCACACAAAGGGTATTCCCATACGGATGTACCGCTAAAATATCCCCATAGGTAATATCGCCCGCCGGCAGATCCGCTCGGATTCCGCCTCCGTTCACCAAAGCAACGTCCGCTTTTCCAACAGCCCGGTAAGCGTCTGCGCAAAAATCGCCTATATTGGTTTCTCGATTGCGCACCAAGCGGATCCCCTCCTCGGAAAACGTACTCAGAGTCGCTTCACTATGCGCTACAACACGATCCATATCGGCTTCAAACCGGTGCTGTACGTCGTCGATATACGTTCGCACTTCTTCATCGACCTTCGGATAGTCTGAAATTAAGCTGGTCAGAAGGTTTCCCGAGGAAGTGATGGTTAATTGCCCAATATAGTTCAGTCCGGTTCCCGTCGAAGACAGTAAAACGTCCGTTCCCTCCTTATTTTCCACAAATTGACACGGAATAACGCTATGGGAATGTCCATCCAATACCGCGTCAATTCCGTTCGTATTCGCAATCAGATCAATCGACCGGAAAGGAGCGGAAGATTCGTCCGTCCCCAAATGCGTCAACGCTACGATGTAATCGGCTCCCTCTTCCTGACAGCATTTGACCGTCTCTTGTACGCATTCATATAACGCGTTCCCTTGTTCCTGTCCATAAAAATCATAAACGAAATCGCCTTGCGCATTCATAAAATACGCCGGCGTCGACTTCACCAAACTTTCCGGCGTCGAAACACCAATATAGGCTACTTGCGTTTCTCCATAGGAAACGATCGCATACGGTTGCACGGCAGACAAAGCATTTTCCCCGTCTCCTGTATAACGGAGATTGCACCCCAGATACTGAGCGTTCGCCTGTTCCAACAATACTGTTAGCTGCTGCATCCCATAATCAAATTCGTGATTGCCTAAAACCGCAAAATCATACCCAACCCGATTCATGATATCGACCGGATAAGCCCCTTGGGAAACCGTCCCGATCATCTCCCCCTGCCATGCGTCTCCGCAATCCACCAGGGTCACATACGGCGTTTCCTGAAGCATTTTTTCTTTGTAGGCCGCCAGTCCAGCATAACCGATGTTTTCTTCCACTGCGCAATGAACGTCGTTGGTAAAAAGAATTACAATATCCGCTTCGGCCGGCTGCTTCGCTGAAGTGCATCCACACAGCGAAGCAGCCAAAAAAACAACGGCCAGCAGCCACCCACGCCATTTGGCTTGTCTATATGTCATTCTTCTACCTCCTCTTTCTCTCGCAACTCGCATCTATCCTTTTTTCGTTATGGACGTTTCGTGTTATGGATGTTCCGTTATGGGCGCTCAAAACGATCGGAGGATAACGCCCGCATAACCTACCGGATCACGCTATGCATTTCTAAATAGCCATCAATCTTTCTCACGTCTTTTTGGTTTCCATAGGTTTCGTTTTTTGCACGTAGTTGATTGCCGTTCAGAGTTCCTGGTTCAGCCTGTTTTCAAGGATATGTTTCCGATAAAATAGCTTTTTAATCATTGGATTCGGAATGGATTCTTTCCGCAAACGCTTGCCGTTTTTGAGCATTTGCCATTTTCATAAAATATAGAACGGTACATCCAATCGCAAAAATAATTCCAACTGGATAGGCAATCGTCGAGGAAATTTGGAACCCTTCTTCAGCCATCAAAATATACGTGGAGGAAACCGCCGTCATAAAAGCTGCCGGAACCACGCAGATGAGCGAATACCACCACTTCACAGCATGCTGCGCCAAATACACCGCCGCAGCCCATAGAGTAATCATGGCCAAGGTCTGATTGCTCCAGGAAAAATATCGCCAGATAATATCAAAATTGATCTGAGTAAGAGCGGCTCCAACAGCCAAGAGCGGAAGAGTAATCGCCAAACGTTTGGAAAGTTTGCCCTGATCAATCTTAAACCAATCCGCAATTGTGATACGAGCGCTGCGGAATGCCGTATCGCCGGAAGAAATCGGGCAAACCACCACGCCGATGATCGCTAGCGCCCCTCCCCATAATCCTAAAAGAGAAATCGAAATGTCGTATACCACCCCGGATGGACTCAGTTCTGCCAGAGCAAGCTGCAATCCGCCTGTCGCGCCGTAGAACGCAACCCCTGCCGAAGCCCATACCATGGCAATCACGCCTTCCGCCAGCATCGCGCCATAAAATACCTTCCGTCCGTCTTTTTCCTTCTGGATGCACCGGGCCATCATGGGCGATTGCGTCGCATGAAAACCGGATATCGCGCCGCAAGCTACCGTAATAAACATAAACGGCCAGGGCGATAATCCCTCCGGATGCTGATTGGAAAAAGAAATCTCCGGCAGGGAATATCCGCCTACAACCAATCCGGCGATGATCCCTACCGCCATTATTGCTAAAACCGCGCCGAAAAGCGGATAGAGTCTTCCAATCAATTTATCAATCGGCAACAAGGTAGCCAGCAGATAATACGCCAAAATCACAATAATCCAGAAAGTGGTATCCATCCAATCCGGCGTTAAGCGGGCGATCAAAGCGGCCGGGCTGGTAGTAAATACCGCTCCGACCAATATGAGCAATATCACCGAAAAAACCCGCATGATCTGTTTGGCGCTTTTTCCCAAACATTTTCCCACAATCTCCGACACAGAAGCGCCTTTCATCCGTACGGAGATCATACCGGACATATAATCATGCACCGCTCCGGCCAAGATACACCCCAATACAATCCATAAAAATACAATTGGTCCAAACACCGCACCCATTAACGGTCCAAAAATCGGTCCAGTCCCTGCAATATTCAAGAGCTGTATGAGGAATACGCGCCACGTTTTCATGGGAACATAATCCACGCCATCCGCATAGGCGATAGCCGGTGTAGGCCGGTCATCCGGACGAAAGATTTTTTCCGCCAGCTTGCCATACAGTAGATACCCTGCAATCAATAATCCCATTGCACATAGAAATGTAATCATCTTTTCTCCCCACTTTCTGAAAGAAGATTCTCATCGTTTGTTCTTTTACGAACAACTCCCCAAGCAAATTCCGGAAACCTCTTCATTCGTCACGCTGAAAGAACAAAGAAAAGCCCTGCTTCCATTTCCTGAAGCACGGCTTTTCCGGCCGGTTTTCCCTAATCAGTTTGTCTGCTCGCAGGTCCCGCCTGCAAAAATTCGACTTCCGCAGGACTCTGCACGCATACGACGGAATTCAAGTTCAACGCTTCGGCCGCTTCTGCTGCGATCGCCTCTACAGCCTCTTTTTCAATATCAAATAATTCGTAAACCAGCGTATCGTTTTCTATCGCAACTCCCGCTTCCAAATAGGCGCCGCGCGTTGTATATTCCGTATAGCCATAGCCTTTTTGCGTGATAATCCCGCGAATACGTTCGGACGCTTCATCTACAGAGATTTCCTGTTCTCCGGTACCCTTGTCATTCAGGCCGAAATATACCTTATACAGGACGAAATGGTTTTCGTTTTGCGCCTCACTCTGTCCGCATCCCATGAACAACATTCCAACCACCCAAAACAAAAGAAGTATAAAAAAAGTCTTTTGATAAATCGAACGTCCCATCTTTTCTCCTTTTCTTTTTCTCCTCAAAATTTTTATCTGTAGATAAGAAATACTTGCAGAACATAATCAGCATAGCAGTAACCCTGTCGAAAATCAAGTCGCCAAATCAATTTTGCTCGGTCTCCTTTGCACAAATTTGACGGTTTTCGTTTTCGCATTAAACCATCGATACGCCGGCATACCTTTTCCTATAAAGAGGACCCGCTCCTTTTCGTTCGCTGACCTGCGAAAATCTTACCGGATGATCGGCCTTGATTTCAGTCTTTTTCAGTCTTTTCCGAACCGTCCGGGTATCCGTTGAAAACCTTTTCTTTCCCCTTTTTTTTCTTATCCGGGACGGCTATAATGAAAAAAACGCATGTCATGGAGGCGCTTTATGTCAGTCCTTTTAAATGAAGAACAACAAGCGGCGGTTCTTGCAACCGAAGGGTACGTCCGCGTAATTGCCGGAGCCGGAAGCGGTAAAACCCGAACGTTAAGCGAACGATTTGTTTTTTTAGTTAAAGAATTAAATATTTCCCCTTCTTCCATTCTTTGTTTAACTTTCTCCAATCGCGCGGCGGGCGAGATGCGTTTTCGCATCCGCAAAATGATTCCGGATCAGGACTTAGGGTTGATCTGTACGTTCCACAGTTTTTGCGTCGCCTTTTTAAAAGAAGAATGCCATTTTCTTCAATATCCCAAAACCTTTCTGGTCATGGACAATTTGGATAAAACAGCGCTTTTGCAAACGGTTTTCGAAAAGTTAGGCGTCACCCTAAAGGAATTAACCATTCAGGAAGCCTCCGATCAAATTGGCGCCAAAAAAGGCGGTTTGGATTACGTGCCGCTGGTTCTTTCTTCGCAATTTGAGGAACTCTTAAATGCTGGTCAAAAAGCCTCTCCTTTAACCGATAAGATTTTCTATCATTATTTATACGAGCAGCGCAAAAGTTTTGCCTTGGATTTTGACGATTTGCTTTATTTCACCCTTTATATCTTGCGTCAAAATCGAACCATTCGGGAAAAATGGCAAAAGAAACTGGAATATATCCTGATTGACGAATACCAGGAT
>CALXSZ010000089.1 GCA_944391275.1 uncultured Syntrophomonadaceae bacterium | reverse complement strand
CGGGGCGGAAGATTCGATTGTACGCGCCCAAATTGTATCGGGCACCCATGCGGTATCGCTGCCGCTTTTTGCTTTATTAAAACCCGGAGACGAGTTGGTTTCTCTTTTGGGTGCGCCGTATGATACGCTCTGTACGGTGATTGGCAAGACCTTGGATCTGCCGGGAACGTTAATCAAAAAAGGCGTCCACTATAAGGAAGTGCCGTTAAATGAAGAATTAAAGTTTGATTATGAAGCAGCGAAACAAATTGTTACACCGCAAACCACGATGGTTTTGTTGCAGCGTTCCCGCGGTTATAGCCTGCGGCCGGGATGTACGCTGCCGGAAATCAAAAAGATCATTGCTTGGGTTCGATCCGTTAGCCCAAATATTCTTATAATGGTGGATAATTGTTATGGGGAATTTACTTGTCTGGAAGAACCCACCGAAGTCGGAGCAGATATTATGGCGGGTTCACTCATTAAAAATCCAGGAGGCGGAATGGCTGTATCGGGCGGGTATCTAACGGGGAAAAAAGACCTGATTGAACGGATTGCTTTTTACTTAACCGCTCCTGGATTGGGGAAAGAGGTAGGAGCCAGCCAACTGACGCCTCGACTCAATTATCAAGGGCTCTTTTTAGCTCCGCATGTCGTGGGGCAGGCGTTAAAAGGCGCTTGTTTGTTATCTTATCTCATGGAAGAAAAATTTGGAAAACCAGTTTCTCCACGTTGGAACGACCTACGCAGCGATATTGTACAGGCGATACAGATGGAATCGCCTGAGCAGGTCCGGGAGTTTTGTCAAATGGTACAAACTTTTTCGCCCATTGACAGCGATATTACATTAGAATATGGGGACATGCCCAGCTATGAAGACAAAATCGTTATGGCGGCGGGGACTTTTATCCAAGGCTCTTCCATTGAGTTGTCTTGCGATGCGCCTTTACGTAAACCTTATACCATTTTTTGGCAAGGGGGATTGACGTACGAACACGTTCGTTTTGTGGTAGGAAAGTTAGTGGAAAGATTCATAGAAAACCGTTGATGGAGCGGATAAAAAAGGAGGAATCGGATAGATGGCAGAAACTGCCATGACCATTATTTTTATTTTGTTGACAATCTGTGCGATTATTGTAGGCATTTTAGGGACCTTTGTCCCGGTTTTACCCGGTATCCCATTGGCGTTCCTTGCGATTTTGCTTTATGGTTGGTATGATGGATTTGAACATATCAGCCCGACGTATTTAATTGTACTCGGCATATTTACAATCATTTCGATTGTGGTCGATCAGCTGAGTATGATTTTGGGGATGAAAGTCTTTAAATCCGACAATCGCGCGATTATTGGCTCTGCGATTGGTAGTATCGTTGGAATATTTATCTGGCCGCCGTTTGGCATATTAATTTTCTGCTTTTTAGGGGCGTTTATTGTAGAATATTACTTGTATAAAGATTCCACACGCGCTTTTCGCTCCAGTATAGGCGCATTGGTGGGATTTATCTCCGGAACGTTATTTAAAGTTATTCTGGGAGTAGGATTTCTGATTTCTTTCATCATCGCACTCTTTTGAAAAAAGCCTGTGGTTGAGAGACGCCACAGGCTTTATCCATACTTTTTTCGGTTAGTCCCACTCTGAAATTCGCATCAATAACACCGAACAAGGCGCATAATGAACAATTTTGTTGCATACGCTTCCAATCAATAAATCCATGACCTCACTGCGGCCTTTGGCCCCCATAATGATTACATCCATCTGGTTTTTTCGAGCATATTCACAAATTTTTGCTGCGGGGTCCCCGAATAGGATTTCGTGCTTAACCCCCTGTTGATATGGCATAACCGCCAACGTGCGGCCTAAAATTTCTTTGCCTTCTTCCTCTAATGTTTCTTTCAAGGAAGTTAATCGATTCATATCTTTCTCCGTTTCAACGACGTAAATAACTGTAACTTTTTTTAAAACGCCGTTTTTGAGCATGACAGAAGCTTTTCTAGCGGCCTTTAAGGAATAGTCTGATCCGTCCGTGGCAACAATCGCTGAGATATCTTTTTCAAGCATCTTGTCCCCTCCTTTATAACTTTATCCGGATTCTGAACATTTTTATATGACTTTATTCATTATAAGTTTATTTTGAGAGAAAATACAAGACTTTTGTCCGGTTTATCTTTTCCGGAATCAAACGTTGTTTGATTCCAAGAGGAGCTGCAAAAAAGTTGAGGACTTCCCTTGAGTTTCAGAGCGCGATCCCCTATAATGAAATTCGTGGGAATTTCTGATTTTTCAATAATAGATGAACGGAGAGGCAACATGCGGCAAGTGGTTATTGTTGGGGGAGGCGCTTCCGGTTTAATGGCTGCAGGAAGTGCGGCTGAAGGGGGCGCCCGCGTGATCTTATTGGAGAAAAAAGATCGTCCCGGAAGAAAATTGGCGATTACGGGAAAAGGCCGCTGTAACGTTACCTCAGCGCTGGAACCGGAAGAATTACTGAAACAGTATCCTCGTAATGGAAAATTTTTGTACAGCGCGATCCATCAATTCTCCAATCGAGATATGATTTCTTTTTTAGAAACTTGCGGCGTGCCTTTGAAAGTGGAACGTGGGCATCGTGTTTTTCCAGTCAGCGATCAGGCGGAAGAGGTTGTATCGGCTTTAGTCCGTTGGTGCAGGCAGAAGGGCGTACGCATTTTGTGTCGGACAGCCGTCAAACGCATTGAAAAAGAATCTCGGGGCGCTGCCTATTCGGTCGTTTATGAAGGCGGTTCAATTGACGCAGACGCGGTTATTTTGGCTACGGGAGGACTTTCTTATCCGGGTACCGGATCGACAGGAGACGGGTATGCCTTTGCGAAACAATTCGGACATTGCATTACGGATTTGCGGCCCGGATTAATTCCTCTAACGACGCAGGAAGCATGGGTTACGCAACTACAGGGATTGAGTTTAAAAAATATCCAGCTAACGGCTTTTCAAGAAGATGGGAAAAAGATTAACGAAGAATTTGGGGAAATGCTCTTTACGCATTTTGGCATTTCGGGACCGATTGTACTTTCGATGAGTCGGGATATTGGGGAATACATGCATCGACACAAGAAACATGTCAGAATGCAGTTGGATTTGAAACCAGCGTTAACGGAAGAGACACTTGACAAGCGTTTACAGCGGGATTTTGCTCGATATGCGAAGAAACAATTTAAAAATGTTCTATCGGAGTTGCTTCCGAGTAAGTTGATTCCTGTTTTTTTGGCGCTTAGCGGAGTTGCGCCGGAAAAATCCTGTAGTGAAATGACAAAATCGGAAAGACGAGAAGTCCTTGAATGCTTGAAAAGATTATCGTTCACCGTTACAGGATGCCGCCCCATCAAAGAAGCGATTGTTACCTGTGGAGGCGTTTCCATCAAGGAGATTAACCCCAAAACGATGGAATCCAAATATGCCCCAGGACTCTATTTTGCGGGCGAATTACTGGATGTAGATGGATACACGGGCGGGTTTAATTTGCAGGCGGCTTTTTCTACGGGATATTGTGCGGGGCGGTACGCTGCTCAGGAAAGATAAAAAGATAAGGATTCAATAATTTTTTTCCTGGAGAGAAAAATATGAAGAAAAAAACACCATCCCTATGGGGAAAAGGATTCTTAGGTCAAAAACGAAAGGCTCAAGAGGAGGATATAATCATGGCAAAAGAAATGTTACAATATCGAGGATCATCCGACTATATTGTATCGGATGAATTGCGCAATAGTGTGAATATCGCGATGGCTTTAAAGAAACCGTTGCTGATCAAGGGAGAGCCGGGAACAGGAAAAACCATGCTGGCCGAAAGTATTGCAAAAGGGCTGGATATGGAACTGATCATTTGGAACATTAAGTCAACCACCAAAGCGCAAGAAGGGCTGTACGTGTATGATACGGTTCAGCGCTTATACGACAGTCAATTTGGCGAGAGCGATGTATCCGATATTAAGCAATATATCAAAATGGGCAAACTGGGCGAAGCGTTTATTCGAGACAAACAGGTCGTTCTTTTGATTGATGAAATTGATAAGGCGGATTTGGAGTTCCCGAACGATTTATTGTGGGAATTGGACCAAATGAGCTTTTATATTCCCGAAACGAAGGAAACCATCCGCGCAAAACAGCGGCCGATTGTGATTATTACCAGCAATGCGGAAAAAGAACTTCCGGACGCCTTTTTACGCCGCTGTATTTTCCATTATATTGCTTTCCCGGACGCTGAAGCCATGGAGAAAATTGTGCGTGTTCATCATCCAAATGTTGAAAAGAAATTGATGGAGCAGGCGATGGAAGCTTTTTATGCGATCCGAAACATGAACGATATTCAGAAAAAACCTTCGACCAGCGAATTAATCGATTGGATTCAAGCATTAGTGGTTGGAGGAATTTCACCGGATAAAATCCGTAAAGATTATCCTTTTATGGGCGTATTATTAAAAAAGAACGAAGACTTGGACGTTCTGTTGGATAAATTACAGGGGAAAACGAAAAACAAAAGCAGCCGCGGAAGCAACCCCTATGGCTACTACCGCTAAAAGTGCAGAGACTCTTATGAAGGAGGTGGAAAGGTTTGTTTACCGAATTCTATTATCATTTAAAGAATTTTGGCGTTCCCGTTTCCTTTAACGAATGGCAGACGCTCATGGAAGGATTGGAAGAAGGTCTGGCCGGATCGAGCTTAACGGGATTTTATTATCTTTGCCGGGCGGTATTGGTGAAAACCGAGGCGTACTATGACCGCTTTGATTTGGCTTTTGCCAGTTATTTTTCGGACGTAGAAACGCCGGAAGGGCTTCCGGAACAGATTTTTCAATGGTTAGACAAAACGCTTCCTCCCAAGACGGAAATTCCGGCGGATATGAGAGGATTCAAAGAAACGAAAAGCTTGGATGAACTCATCAAAATGTTTGAAGAACGTCTCAAAGAGCAGAAAGAAGAACACCACGGCGGAAATTACTGGATTGGAACCGGCGGAACTTCGGCTTTTGGTCATTCAGGGTATCATCCCGGCGGAATCCGCGTAGGGGGAGAATCCCGCAATTTATCTGCGGTTAAAGTGGCTGGCATGCGTAAATATCAGGAATTGCGGACCGATGAAGTCTTGGGGGTTCGGCAATTTCAGGTCGCTTTGCGGAAATTACGGCAGTTTACAACCCGTTTAGACGGACAACGGACAGAGTTGGATGTGGATGGAACAATCTCGGCAACTTGTAAAAATGCCGGACGTTTGGAAT
Organism: uncultured Syntrophomonadaceae bacterium; assembly: GCA_944391275.1. Lineage (GTDB taxonomy): Bacteria > Bacillota > Syntrophomonadia > Syntrophomonadales > Syntrophomonadaceae > CALXSZ01. Next base: position 562 of record CALXSZ010000089.1, on the reverse strand, counting down.
TAGTCTGGGATCGTCCGCGGGAAAACAGTATGAAGGTATTGCTTTTAATGGATACGGGCGGCTCCATGGTTTCCTATACGAAATTGTGCAATCAATTATTCTCAGCCGTGAATAAATCGACCCAATTTAAAGATTTGCAAATTTATTATTTTCATAATTGTATTTATGATTGGCTGTATAAGGATTATCGTTGCAGCCTGAGCAATTATGACGATACTGAGTATGTTTTAAATACCTTAAGTCCGGAATATCGGGTGATTATTGTGGGAGACGCCAGTATGAGCTGGTATGAACTTATGCAGCCCGGCGGAATTATTGAATGGGGAATGAACAACGACAAACCCGGTATTGAATGGTTGAAACGCATCCGCAAGCATTTTGAATATTCGGTGTGGTTAAATCCCATTGCCAAACGTTATTGGGAATGGACGGAAGGAGCTTATACCATTGCACAAATTCGTCAAGTTTTCCCCATGGAAGAATTAACGGTCGAAGGATTAGAGTCTGCGATTAAGAAACTGCGTTCCCGTCAAACAGTCGGCTTGTAGAAAGGATAACTTTC
>CALXSZ010000088.1 GCA_944391275.1 uncultured Syntrophomonadaceae bacterium | reverse complement strand
TACTGGCTTATAAGGGGAATGCTCCGGTTTTACCGGTTGCAGTAATTGGGAGCGAACATAAAGTACCTTGCGGGTGGTTCCGGCCTTTTCAGGTGAAAATCGGTAAACCGATTCCATTTGTATTGGATGAGAATCAGAAGAAAAGTTCAGAAATTTTTGTCCAATTTGGTCAGAATGTAATGCAAAATATTTATTCTATGTTATAATAAAAACCATTGAACAGGAGCGTGGAGCGTGCAAATTATTTTGGCGGAAAAAGCAGGTTTTTGCACAGGCGTAAAAAGAGCGGTGCAAATTGCTGCAAGCAAGATGCAAAAGGGTGAAGAATGGTATACGTGGGGACCTTTGGTGCATAATCAGGCAGTCATCCGTTATTTAGAAGCCGGCCAAATAAAAATGATTCAAGAATTGGATGAAGTAAAAACAGGCGGATTGATTATTCGGGCGCATGGGATTTCGCCAAAACGCTTGAATCAGGCGCGTGAATTGGGTATGATTATCCAAGATGCAACCTGTCCTTTGGTCAAAAAGGTGCATGATGTTGGGCGAATGCTTGTCCAAGACGGGTATAAGGTGGTTGTGTTTGGCGATAAAGAGCATCCTGAAACGCAGGGGATTGTCGGATGGTGTGATAACCAGGCGATTGTCGTCAAGAATATGCAGGAAGCGAAGGCGTTGGATAAGTCCTTTAAAAAAGTAGGCCTTATTTCTCAAACAACCAAAAATGAGCAGGAATATATTGAGATTGCTCAAATGCTTTTAGCTCGTTCATCAGAAATGCGTTTTTTTAATACGATATGTCCCGCGACCCGATTGCGGCAGGAGTCAGCGCGCAATTTATGCGCTGAAGTCGATATGATGGTTGTGATTGGAGATAAAGAGAGTTCTAATACCAGGGCGCTCTATCATGAGTGCGAACACACCGGAGTAAAAACCTTGTTCATACAGTCAGCGGCAGATTTGCATCCGGAGATGTTTGTTGGCGTATGTAAGATTGGTGTCACAGCAGGGGCTTCTACACCGGACTGGATAATTGAGGAGGTAGTCGATAGGATGGAACAGTTTGAAGATGGCATGAAAGCAGAAGAATTGCAGACGGAAGAAAGCTTTGCTAAAATGGAAGCGGCCATGGCGGATGTGGAGATACCGAGCCGGGGCGACGTCGTCAAGGGGATTATTGTACAAGTTCTGGACGATGAAGTGATGGTTGATGTAGGCGGAAAATCAGAAGGAATCATCCCGTTGCGTGAATTATCGAACCAGGAAGTAAAATCTGCCAAAGATCTCGTCAAAGTCGGCGATGAAATTGAAGTATTGGTCTTAAAATGGGATGACGATGGCAGCACGATTTTATTGTCCAAGAAGAAAGTGGACAATAAGTTAGCTATGGAAAAATTAGAACAAGCTTATGAGAATGGTGAAATTGTTGAGGGAACCATTATTAGCGCTGTTAAAGGCGGTATGTTAGTGGATATTGGCGTAACTGCTTTCCTGCCAGCTTCTCATGTTGAATTAGGATTTACGAAAAATTTGGAAGAGTATGTAGGAAAAACGTTCCCATTTAAAATTATTGAATTTAATAAGAATAAAAAACGTGGTTCTCAGATTGTCGTTTCACGCAAAGAGCTTTTAGAACTTGAGAAAGCTCGACTCAAACAAGAATTTTGGGAGAAAATTGCCGTAGGGCAAGTTCTAGAAGGAACGGTAAAACGTCTGACGGATTACGGCGCATTTATTGATCTGGGCGGCTTTGAAGGGTTGTTGCACGTGTCAGAAATTGATTATGTGCGAGTGGATAAACCAAGTAGCGTTTTAAAAGAAGGCGACAAAATTGAAGTCTATGTACTGGCGCTGGATCCTGAAAAACAGAGAGTTTCTTTAAGCCGCAAGAAGCTATTAAAGAGTCCGTGGGAAATTGTTTCAGAAAAGTACAAGGAAGGCGATATCGTAGAGGGTACGGTCGTACGGATGGCTTCTTTTGGCGCTTTTGTTGAAATTGAATCCGGCGTAGATGGACTGGTTCATATTTCTCAAATTGTCAATCAACGAATTGAAAAACCAAGCGACGTATTGGAAATTGGACAAAAGGTTCAAGCGAAAATCTTATCCATCGATATGGATCAAAAACGTATTGGCCTTTCGATAAAAGCGGCTGCACCGAATGAAGCTGCTGCTCAAGATGCTGAAGTAGCGGAATATATGGCAAAACAGGATGAAGAATAAATAGGAATGATTTGAGAAAAATTAGATCAAAATGAATAGTTTAGGGTAGAGCGAGAAGAGAATGCTCTATTCTTTCAAAGAGTAGACCGGAAACAGAATCAAGAATGACACAAATTTGTGGAATGTTTTTGAGACTGTTTTCGGTTTTTTTTGCGAAAAGGATACGTCAAAGAACAAACAACATAAGATGAAACAGGATATTTTTTGCACAATGATAAACTTTTCATGATTTAAGACGAGAAACTACCAAAAAATTCCAATAAATTAAAAATATTTCTTGACAATTCTATGGATTTGATCCCCATATCTCCTAAAAATGGAACCGTATTGATGATGATTTGTGCAGAAAAAAACATGTTGCGGTTCAACGATAGGCATACAGATATGTATAGCAAAACCGGCGCGATAATAGTACGTCGGTTTTGCTTTTGTCCCATACTTTATTATGAATGAGATGATAGCCGGATGATCATTTTTAGTCCTAGAATAAATTTAGAAATGTTATGAAACGAGTAGAGAAATAACTTTAAGAATTTTTTAACGTTTATTCTGTTCGGTTTTTCGCATTTTCTTCATGCACAAAGATTACCATCGGTATTTGATCCTGATGATTGGCGGGCAAGAGAATTTCAAATACATGAACTTCATTGTGCAGAATCTGATTCAATTTGTGAAGCATTAATCGACCTTCTGGAGAGCGAGAACTACAGGAAGGAGAAGTTGCCGCTTCTGTTCCAGATTCATTCCAAAAAACGATCGAGCCGACCGAAGAATTTGAATCATTGGCTGTTTCTGTAGATGAGGTGGAAGATTCGGATGTTTGCTTTGAAGTACGATTTGTTGATTCAATGTTATCTATTTCCGAAGAACCGGAGGTCGTTGGAGAAATTTGCTCGACTGCATCCCCAGCGCTTGAAAGTGTAAAACCTATAGAATTTTGGGGCGCAGCGGAAGAATCAATTGATGTTTCAGTTATACAATCTTCGGTTACTATTCCTCGGCCTCGTTCAGGAAACTCTGATACGTTGCTGTTGTATTGCGTCTCGTTGTGCTGCGCGTCTGAGTGCGCGTCGACGTTTGCATCGTTGGACGAGATGTTGTCGGACGCGACGGAGTTGACTGACTCGGACGAACTATTCCTGGACGCGATGGTCTCTGCGGCCGAGAAATTCCCGGACGCGATGGTCCCTGTGGACGGCAAACCCCCGGACGCGGCGGTTGCGGTGGACGTCTGCGTCTCCGAGGGGTCGAAGGCGGCAGAGGTCGGTTGTAATTTGTTCTCATTTTGAATGACTCCTTTACTTTCTTCTTTTGTTATAGAGGAATCAGTCAGTAAATCCGTTGAAAGTGACGGAGAGTTTGCTTTTATGAGTGAGATTTCATGTGGAATCGATTTGTTATTATTTTCCAAAGCGGCTGAATCT
>CALXSZ010000087.1 GCA_944391275.1 uncultured Syntrophomonadaceae bacterium | reverse complement strand
TTACATATGCCCATGGAAGGGGTTTTCCATAATTGCGTATGCGTAGCGATTCGTAAGGAGTATCCTTATCATGCGCGCAAAGTGATGAACGCTTTGTGGGGATTCGGGCAAATGATGTTCGCTAAATTTATCGTTGTGGTGGATGAAGACGTCGATGTACAAAATACCTCGGAAGTCATGTGGAAGGTGTTTAATAATGTTGATCCAAAACGGGATTTAACGTTTACGGAGGGACCGTTGGAAGTTTTGGATCATTCGGCGCCATTGCCTTTGTTTGGGGCGAAGCTCGGCATTGATGCGACGAAAAAGTGGGTAGAAGAAGGGCATGAGCGAGCATGGCCGAAAGACATCAAAATGACGGAAGAAATTCAAAAAAAAGTAACCCAGCGGTGGAAAGAATATGGCTTTCAATAAAATAAACAAATTCCTGCGGATGATTGACGTTGAAAATACCCTTTTTGGCTTGCCTTTTGCCTATTTGGGAGCTTTTTTAGCCGCCAGAGGATGGCCGGGAATCCACACTTTTTTTTGGATTACGGTAGCCATGGCAAGCGCTCGCACGGCTGCGATGTGCCTGAACCGTCTCATTGATCGCCGATTCGATCGAGCAAATCCGCGTACGTCCCATTGGGTTATGGCGCGAGAAGAACTCTCGGTTCCTTTGATTTGGGGAGTCGCCATTCTTTTAAGTGGAATTTTAATGTATGCCGCCGCTCAATTGAATCCCTTATGTTTGAAACTTTCTCCGTTGGCGGTGCTTATTCTGTGGGGTTATTCGTATACCAAACGTTTTACGTGGCTATGCCACCTCATTTTGGGTGCGGCAATTGGCATAGGGCCTGTAGGCGGATGGTTTGCCGTTACGGGAACATTTGATTGGCAACCTTTTCTGCTTGCGGCTGTCGTTGCAACTTGGGTGGGGGGCTTTGATGCTTTATATGCATGTCAGGATGTTGAATTTGACCGAAAAATGGGTTTGTATTCGATTCCGGCCCGATTTGGCATTCGCAAAGCGTTTGGGATGATTCATCTTCTCCATTTCGCGACCATTCTCTTTCTTATCTTGACCGGTCCGGTTTTCCATTTAGGATGGAAATACTACATAGGAGTCCTGATAACCGCTGCTATTTTGTTGTATGAACATTCCATTGTCAAGCCTTCTCAATTGGATCAAATAGGCAGAGCGGCCTTCCAACTCAATCATTATGTCAGTAGCATTCTTTTTCTGTGTACTTGTTGGGATTTATGGTTTTGAAAGTAAGAGATAAGGGCGATAAGAGATGAGGTCGATATGAAAAAAAACATCCAATCTGCTAAGGAGAAAAAGAAGATTATCGTCGCGATCACCGGCGCCAGCGGTTCGATCTATGGCGTAAAACTGATACAGGCCCTTCTCATGTTCGGTTATGATATTCATTTGGTGGTGAGCCCGGCGGGATATCAGGTTTTAGATTATGAAATGCAGATAAAAGGGCCAACGGAATTAAAGGAAGCATTGCGTTTCCCCAAATTACCGGGGGAGATTTTGATTCACGAACATCATGATATCGCTTCAGCAATCGCCAGCGGATCTTTTCGTACACAAGGGATGATCGTATCTCCGTGCAGCATGGGGACATTGGCGGCGATCAGTCAGGGCCTTGCGCAGAATCTCATTACCCGCAGCGCGGACGTCTGCCTGAAAGAGCGACGGACCCTTATTTTGGTTGTCCGGGAGACGCCGCTCAATGCGATTCATCTGGAACATATGCTTAAGCTTTCTCGCTTAGGGGTAACCATCCTTCCGGCTATGCCGGCTTTTTACCACCATCCTCAAACCATTGATGATTTAGTCGATTTCATAACAGGACGTACGTTGGACGCCTTTGGAATCGAAAACCAACTTTATCGACGATATCAGCAAACCGATTAATCCTACAAAATAGTGGAAAACGGTCGTTTATTCGTCGTTATTTATGGGATTTTTTATTTTCTTTTATGAGAAGTGATTCGCCTGAAGAGAAAAGGAATTGAGTCAATAAGAAGCAGAAGAGATTTTATTCTAAAAAGATCAGAATAAGTAAAAAGATCAAAATAAGAAAAAAGATTTGATTCCTTAGAAGATTGAAAAGAATTCATTAAAAATGAGACAAGGGAAAAATTGTAAACATCATGAATTATAAAAAGTATTTTTCATCCATTGCTCCAGAACTCCAGCAAGTGGAAGAGATTATTCTGCGAGAAATGCATACGGAAGTTCCCCAGCTTTATGCGGCTTCTACCCATCTTGTTGCCAGCGGAGGGAAAAAGCTGAGACCGGCGTTTTTACTTTTGACGGGCAAGCTTTTTCGGGAGGACATTGATTTTATGCTTCCTATGGCAGCAGCGATAGAGATTGCCCATGTGGGTACGTTGATCCATGACGACGTTGTTGACGCATCGGATTTAAGAAGAGGCGTTGAAACCGTCCGTGTGCGTTATGGAGAACGGATGTCTATATATGCCGGAAATTTTTTGTTTGCTCGGGCTCTGCAATTAGCGACTTCCTTTCATGATAAACAAATTTTGCAGCGGCTTACAGAGGGATGCTGTCAAATTTGTTCCGGAGAAATTCAACAACTCAGCGGGGCGTTTTCTTTTCAACAGAATTTTAAAGATTATTTACGGCGTATTCAGAAAAAAACGGCTCTTTTGATTTCCTTGAGTTGTGAGATTGGCGCTATGCTGTGTCAAGCAACTGAGGAACAAATTCGGGCAATGCGCCGTTATGGGCACAATTTAGGGATGGCTTTTCAGATTGGCGACGATATTTTAGACTTTACGTCTAACGAAAAAATATTGGGAAAGTCTGTAGGGTCCGATTTAAGAAATGGATTATTAACCTATCCGATTCTGTATGTTCTTCAATATGTTCCAGAGGGAAAAGTTATCAAAGAAATATTACAGTCCGGTCATCAGGCAAAACCGAGTGATGAAGATCTTCATAAGATCCTATTCATCGTAAAAAAATTTGGGGGAATTGACGCTGCCATCCGTTTAGCGGAGCGATATGCCCAGCATGCTATAAAGTGTTTGAGACAATTTCCTCCTTCTCTTGCCAAAAAGAATTTAACTGAAATTGCATCGGAAATTGCCCATAGAAAATTTTAGCCAATAAAATGCAAACGGATATTTCATTTATGCTTGAGTTTATAAATGAACCGAAAAAAATCTATAAAAGAAAGCAACTTCATGAAAAAAATTAAAAGAAAGTGTTGTAGTTTACTGGTAAATTAGTGTACAATAAAAACCGTGAAAGGAAAAGAGCGTAGGAATGATTTTTTCATGCTACGAGAACAAAAAGTGCGTTATATTATTCCTGAAAGTGCAATAGTATAACCGTTTTTGCGTGTAATCCTTTTTCAAAAGTAGGGTAAAAGGGCGGATCTGGAAAGCACCAGATTGTCTCCCTTGCAAATACCACTTACCTAGAATATATAAAAAAAAAGGAGGAGTGAACTTGAAGGTTCTAGTATGTGTAAAACAGACATTTGACCCAGAGGCTGCTATTAAAGTAGCAGGCGGAAAAGTATCCGGCGAAGGCGTTAGC
>CALXSZ010000086.1 GCA_944391275.1 uncultured Syntrophomonadaceae bacterium | reverse complement strand
AAAAGAAGCTGGACAAGCGGATGAAGTTGTTGTTGTATCCGCTGGCGGTCCGAAAACCGTTGACGCCATCCGTACGGCTTTGGCTATGGGTGCGGATCGTGCGGTATTTATTGCTCAGGATGCGGATGCGGACGAATATGCAAGAGCGGTAGCTTTGGCAGAAGTCATTAAAGAAGAAGCTCCGGGCTTAGTATTAGCAGGACACATGGCTTCTGATGATGGTTCTTCCCAAGTTCCGACCCGTATTGCTGACATTTTAGGTTGGCCGAATGTTAACGTAATCATTGGTTTGGAAGTTGCAGATGGAAAAGCAACTTGCACCTGCGAAGCGGATGGCGGTATCCAAACGGTTGAAGTAGCACTGCCGGCAGTTATTTCCAGCCAGGTTACATGGTATGAAGCGGCTCGTTATCCTACCATGAAAGGGATCATGCAGGCGAAGAAAAAGAAAGTAGATAATAAAGAAGCGGCTGCTGAAAATAAAGCGGTTGTTGTGAACTATGAAATTCCGGCTGCAAAAGCGCCTGGCGTTAAAGTAACTGGCGAACCGGAAGAAGTTGCCGCTCAGCTGGCTGACTGGATGCTGAATACCGTTAAAGTAGAAGTAAAATAATAAGGGGGTAGAACCAATGGCTACATGGGTTGTTGTCGACCAAAAAGATGGCAAAGTAAAGAAAGCAAGTCTTGAAATTATCTCTGAAGCGAAAAAAGCTGGAGAAGTTGCTGCAGTCGTATTTGGCCCGGAATCAGTTGCGGCTGATGTTGCGAAATATGGTGCAGATAAAGTTTATGTGATAGAAGCGGATGTTTATCCGGTAGATCAATTAGCTGCTATGATTGAAGCGGAAAAACCGGCTACAGTATTATTTGCTCACACCATGCTGGGCAGAGAAATGGCTTCCAGATTAGCTCAAAAACTGGGTTTAGGTTTAGCGACAGACGCGATCGGAATGGATTTAGCAGCAGGCGAATTCAAAAGATCGGTTTATGGCGGAAAAGTTATCGCTACTGTAAAAGTGACTACTTCTCCTGTTATGGGAACGATTCGTCCGGGCGTATTTGAAGCCAATGAAAATCCGGCGGCTGGAACGGTTGAAAAACCGGCTGCAGTAGATACTCCGGCAAATGTTTATCAGACCGTTAAAGGTTTTGAAGCAGCTGTTTCCGCTCGTCCAGATCTGACGGAAGCAGGCGTTATCGTGAGCGCTGGCCGTGGCGCTAAAGGACCGGATGGAGTTGCTTTGGTTGAATCCTTAGCCGATATGATGGGCGCTGCTGTAGGCGGTTCTCGTGCAGCGGTTGACGCTGGATGGATGTCTCATGACTTACAGGTTGGCCAAACCGGTAAAACGGTTAACCCGAACTTGTACATTGCTTGCGGTATTTCCGGCGCTATTCAGCACTTAGCGGGTATGAGCGCTTCGAAATACGTAGCTACCATTAATACTGATGAAGAAGCTCCGATCTTTGCGATTACGGACTTTGGTGTGGTTGGAGATATGTTTAAAGTTATTCCGGCTTTAAAAGATGCTTTGAAAAAATAATATTGGTTTTTCTTGTATCATAAGATAATAAACAAGAGGTATAGTTTGGCTATACCTCTTGTTTTTTTAAAAGATCTATGTAGAATTTGTGGATTATTAATATGAAAAGAATATTTTATAAAATATAATGAATAGTTTGTCAGTTTGTTTAATATTTGCAAGAAAAATCGATGAAAAATATGACATGTGTAGGCTTTTCACGCTATAATGAAACGAAAGAAGGTGTTCAACGACATGCCAGAATTACCAGAAATAGAAACTATACGACGATCTTTAGCAGACTGTGTTGGACAGCGTTTTTTGAAATTTTCGTTTTTCAGAGAGGATATTATACGGGAAAAAACATTTGATCCTCAAAAATTGGAGGGGAATTCTTGCGTAGCAATTGAACGCCGCGGAAAATATTTGGAATTTGTTTTTCCTAATAATCGCTATTTGACGATTCACTTGGGGATGAGTGGACGTTTATGGAAAAGCCATGATTCAAACGAACAACAAATTAAACATGTTCATATGGTTGCTGTATTAGAAAATAAAGAAACGTTGATTTTTTATGATCCACGTCGATTTGGAGGACTATGGTTTACAGAAGGAAGGACGGAAAATGTACAAAAGTTGGGTATTGAGCCGTTTGATGTACAATTTCAAGCTGAATTTCTATGGGAAAAAGCCCGGAAACGCAATATATCGATAAAACAAATGCTTCTGGATCAGACGTTTATTGCTGGGTTAGGCAATATTTATGCAGACGAATCGTTATTTGCTGCCGGTATCCATCCATCACGGGCCGCTCGAACCCTCACGGTAGCGGAATGGCGAATTTTGCAACAAAAAATTGTGGAAGTTTTGCAAGCCAGCTTGGCTTTAAAAGGGACAACGTTTCGAGATTATCGAGATGGACTGAATCAAAAAGGGGCTTTTCAGGCTTTCTTAAAGGTTTATGGAAAAGGTGGCGAGCCTTGTCCGAATTGTGGAACCCCTTTGGAGAGGATACGAATTGCTCAACGGAGCAGTTGCTATTGCCCTCTGTGTCAAAAATAATTTTATATTTATTCCCATAAAAAGGAAAAATGCCGCTTTCACCTTCAAAACAATCGGTTCATAAAGTAAAGAAGAAAAATTTGTTTTGAAGGACGTGATTGATTTGGAAATGATAAAAATTTTGCTTTTTGCCGGAGCGGTCAGTTTTGATGGTTTTATTGCCGGTATGGCCTGTGGGGTACGTTTGATTCGTATTCCCCTGCTATCGCAGATTATTATTGTTCTTGCATCGGGCTTTGCGATTCTCGTTTCCATGTTTTTTGGCAAAGGAGTCGGAACCATTATTGAAGCGAGCACGGCCCATGTTGTCGGCGCTGTTCTGTTGATTCTTATCGCTGCTTTTTTCTTTTTACAGGGCTTAAGAGAATACTTGTGCGCTCGACGGCGGGATTGCAGTGAACCGCTATTATCTTTTCAAATCCGTCCTTTAGGGGTTATTATTCACATTTGGCAGTCGCCTGAAACAGCCGATAAAGACGCTTCCGGTGTAATTAGCGGGAAAGAAGCCGGTCTTTTAGGACTCGCTTTGGCATTGGATTCTTTTGGAGCCGGAGTGGGGATAGCTTTAGGAGGGTTCCCTATATGGTTAACGGTCCTAAGTGTTTGCCTGATTAGTTTCTTTGCGATGCGCGGCGGCTTAAAAGCAGGCAGCCGGGTCGGGAAAAAAAGTGGACGCTGCGCCACTTCGTTGTTAACGGGGACGATTTTTTTACTTCTGGCGATGACGCAATTTTTATAAAATACATTTTAAATACATTTTAAATACATTGAAAACAAATGAAAGTAAATGAGGTTCGTACATGAAGATCATTGGGCTCACGGGTGGAATTGCGAGTGGGAAAAGCACGGTAACGGAAACATTACGAGATTTAGGAGCGCATATTATTAATACGGATCAAGTTGCCCATGAATGTATGGAACCTGGGAAATTAGCCTGGGATAGAATTATCCAAGCATTTGGGAAACCTGTTTTGCAGGAAAATCAACAGATTGATCGAAAACGTTTAGGAGAAATTGTTTTTTCCAATCCGGAAAAATTAAAACAGCTAAACGCGCTTATGCATCCCATTATTTTACAGGAAACCCATCGGCGGGTTCAGGAATTTGCTGAAGAAAACCCGCGTGGAATCATCGTGGAAGAAATTCCGTTGCTATATGAGATTCATTTGGATGAACAAAAAATATTCCAGGAGATTTGGGTTGTGTGGGTGGATCGAACGTGTCAAATTAAACGGTTGATGAATCGTGACCAATGCAGTTACACGGCGGCTGTGCAGCGTCTTGCTGCACAGATGGATTTGGATGAGAAAGCTCGCAAAGCGGATCGGATTATCAATAATATGGGTTCAAAAGAAGAAACAATTCAACAAATTAAAGCGTATTTTTCCAAGTTTAAAGAAAAATGGAACGGAAGGCATGAATAAGCTTCCTTTTACATAAAGTAAAAATAGAGTAGTCTATTGTTCTTATTTTGATTGTAAGACGCATCATATGTAAGACACATCGTAAGGAGAAAAGTTGGCAAAGATCAGAAAAAACAAGCATATTGGACTCAAATTATTTGTCGTTTGGCTTGCGTTGTCCATTGTTACCTTCCCTTGGTGGGTGAATGTTTTTTATCCGAAGCCTTATTCCGATATTGTTACCGCTTATAGTACGGCGTATCATGTCGATCCGCTTTTGGTTTATGCGCTTATTCGTCGTGAAAGCCGCTACCAAGAACATGTTGAATCAAGCGCAGGCGCGGTGGGCTTAATGCAGCTTCTGCCGGATACGGCTGCGTGGTTGGCTGAACGAGAAGGAATCGTCCCATTTTATGAAGAAGAGTTGAAACAACCGGAAATGAATATTCAGTTGGGATGCCTGTATCTATCCTGGCTCAATGATGAATTCCAGGGCGAAATCCCCGTTGTATTAGCGGCTTATAATGCGGGGCATGGGCGCGTCGGGAAATGGTTGGAGGATCAAGTTTGGGATGGGAAAAAGGAGACGTTAGAACAAATTCCTTTTGAGGAAACTCGAAAGTATGTTCGAGACGTCTTAAGGAATTATTGGGCTTATCAGATGCTGGAGAAAATTCATCGTTGATTGCTTTTACGGGCGAATTATCCATGACTTTCTCTTGCGCGAGCGAAGCTGGGTGGTGTACAATAAACAAAGTTCCTTTATATGAGGAATAAAATAATAATTCTTAGCAAAAATAGGAGCAAAAATGACGGAATCGAATATGAAAATTGAGAAAATTAAAGAAAAAATGGATAAGGATCGTTTTATTCATTTAGTAGGAATTGAAATTTTAGAAATGACTCCCGGATATGCCAAAACTCGTTTAGTTATTCAGGACAAGCATCTCAATGCGGTTGACGTTGTACAAGGCGGAGCTATTTTCACATTGGCGGACTATACCATGGCGCTTGCGTCAAATACGGAAACTGAAACGGCTTTAGCCATTGAGACGTCCTTATCCTATTTAAGACCTGTGCGGCCAGGCTCGGTTTTATATGCGCAGAGTAAAGAACTTTCTCGTTCGAAACGCCTCATTAGCTATAGTATTATGGTTCAGGATGAAAAAGGACGCGATGTTGCTTTCTTTACAGGAAGATGTTTTATTCGGGAGTAAAAAAACGTGGAACTGATTCAACTGAAAAATCGTACCTGGATGATTCCAGGAGCTACCTGTATCGGCGTATATATTTTTGAGGATGAAACCTGTTGCCTGATTGATAGCGGTTTTGACGAACACGCTGCCAAGGGGGCGTTTCAGCTTTTGTGCGAACATCATTTAAAAGTTGAAACAATTCTAAATACTCATGCGCACGGGGATCATGTAGGGGGAGATCAGTTCATTCAACAGCAAACGCACTGCCGAATTATGGCGCGCCCACAAGAGGCTTTGCAAATTATTCATCCAGAAATGCAGCCCTGTTTTCTGTTTGGGGCGGATCCTTTACCGATCTTAAAAGTCCCTTTTATGACGCCGCCGGCTGCTGAAGTAACGGAGGTCCTACAGCCGGGGGATGTGGAAATAAAAGGTGAAATGTTTGAAGTATTGGATTTAGCTGGACATAGTGTTCAGCATTGCGGCATTGTTACGCCTGATGGCGTCAGTTTTTTAGGCGATGCGCTTATTGAAGAAAACGTGCTGGAAACAACGCCTTTTGTATATTCCGCTTATGTGGAAAAATCCGTTCACAGTATTCAATCTCTTCAAAGAAGAAAAGAAACAACTTATTGCCTGGCGCATGGAGGCGTTCTTGCCGATTTTCACCGGTGCGCCCAAAAGAATCTGCAAATTTTTCAGGAATTGCTAGAATGGTATTTGCAGCTTCTCCAAATCCGGAGTCGGAGCCGGGAGGAGTTGATTCAGCTCACCATAAACGAACGTCTAGGAAAAACGAATACGTTGCGATACTTTATGACGCAAACGACCGTTTCCGCTTATTTGGCCTATCTATGTACGAAAAAAGTTGTACGTTGCCAGGTTAAAGAAGGAATACTGGTTTTTATTTTAAAAGAAGATTTGGAAAAAGCGTTGGAAGTTTGCCGATTCTTATAAGGAAAAGCACATTTTTTATTCTAAATCCGTTTATTATCCTGCCCCGCCTTTGATTTACGGGCATTTTCAGAGGATTGCAGGCTGATTTGACTGCTGATTTACCCGAAGTTCCGTGAATATTTTACCGGCTTCCCTAAAAATAATGCAAAATAATGTTTCTGAGCGTATTGATTTTATTTTTAGGTGCGAAAATGAAGGAATTGAAAAATGAAGGAGTTGAAAATGGAATCAGCGAAGATTAACCGGATCAATGCATTGGCGCAAAAAGCCAAACGCGAAGGTCTTACTTTGGAAGAAAAAGAAGAACAGAGAAAATTACGAGCCGAATATCTTATACAATTCCGCCAAAATATGAAGAGGCAAATCGAAAGTATTGTTTATGTGGATGAAGAAGGCCGTGAAATCGTATTAAAGAAGAAGATTCAGGCCATACGCATACAACCGATGGAGTAACGGTTTAGGTTTTCGATTAACGGGGTAAAAAAGATAAAGAGCGTACGTATAAACTTTGAGGGAAATTGAAAATATGAAAAGAATCTTAGACGCTATCCAATCGCCTTCTGATTTAAAAAAATTGAAACCCTTCCAACTGGGTAAATTATGTCAGGAAATACGGGAAGAGTTGTTAGAAAAAGTGTCCCAAACGGGGGGACACTTAGCTTCTAATTTAGGGATTGTTGAATTGACCGTTGCGCTTCATTATGTGTTAAATTGTCCGAAAGATCAGATCGTTTGGGACGTAGGACACCAAGCTTATATACACAAAATGTTAACCGGTCGACGGAATCAGATGGATACCTTGAGAAAATTTCAAGGAATGAGTGGATTTCCTAAAAGAAGCGAATCAGAATACGACGCCTTTGGCGTTGGACACAGCAGCACGGCTATTTCGGCCGCCTTGGGTATGGCGATTGCGAGAGATTTAAGAGGCGAGAATTATCATGTTGTTGCTGTGGTAGGGGATGGAGCTATGACGGGCGGAATGAGTTTTGAAGGATTAAGCCATGCCGCTCATGAAAAGAGAAATCTACTCGTAATTCTCAATGATAACGCCATGTCGATTTCGCCTAATGTAGGTGCATTATCTTCCTACTTCAATCGGCTACGATCCAATCCTAAATATCATCATACAAAGGATAAAGTATCGGAATTTCTTCAGCGAATTCCAGGGATCGGTTCAGTTTTAGAATCAGGCGTCCGTTCCATGAAAGAGGCGATTCGCTCGATTGCCTTGAAAGGCGGAACGCTATTTGAAGGACTGGGATGGACTTACTTAGGGCCGGTAGATGGGCATGATTTAAATAAATTGATGGTGGTATTAAAGAATAGTATCCAACTGGAAGGACCGGTGTTAATTCATGTTATTACCCAAAAAGGCAAAGGATATCGTCCGGCAGAAAAAAAACCGGATCAATTCCATGGCGTAGGAGCGTTTGATATAAAAACGGGGAAATCTCTTTCTTCGCCTCAAAGAAGCTATACGGATATTTTTTCGGACTTTATGTTACAACAAGGAAGGGAAAATCCGAATATCGTAGCTATTACAGCAGCCATGGCGGGAGGAACAGGCTTAAAGCCTTTTGCCAAAAAATATCCAAAACAATTTTTTGATGTGGGGATTTGTGAACAACATGCGGTTACCCTAGCAGCTGGGATGGCTTGCAAGGGCTTACATCCGGTAGTTTGCATTTATTCCACCTTTTTACAACGAGCGTTTGATCAAATCATTCATGATGTAGCGCTTCAGAATTTGCCGATTCTTTTTGCGATAGATCGCGCCGGCTTAGTTGGAGATGACGGGGCTACGCATCAGGGCGTTTTTGATTTATCGATGTTGCGCGATATTCCCCATTTAAAAATTTATTGTCCCACGAACGGACAAGAACTGCGGGAAACATTGGAGCAGGCTATTCAAATTTCGGGACCGGTGGTTGTGCGCTATCCACGGGGAGCTGCTCGACAACCTTGGGGATCGGAAGACGTCACGCTGCTTTTGGATCACGGCTTTCATGCAGAAAAGGCGCAATGCGTAAAAGAAGGAGAAAAAATTGCTTTTTTAGGGACTGGGCGCGGGTATGAATTGGCGAAAGAAACCTGCCGACTGTGGAAAAAGCAAAGAAAAGATGGGGCTCTCTGGAAATTTATCTCCGTGAAACCGCTTGATCAGGAAGCTTTGCTTCAGGTAACAAAAACGTGTCGATATTTGGTTACGGTTGAAGATGCGGCTTTAATCGGGGGATTTGGCAGCGCTGTTTTGGAAAGTTTGAGTGATGCGGGAGTCGCGGTCCAAGTGTTGCGCATCGGAATTCCGGATCAATTTGTTGAACAAGGAAAAGTTGAGCAATTGTGGGATTTCCTCCACATGACCCCGGAAAGGATCGTAGAGAAAATCTGGCAAAAGTGGCCGGAACTCGAACCGGAAATGAATCATTCCTGAAATAGGTTATTCATAATTTAAGGAGAAAAAATTGGGTAAAGAAAGAATTGACGTTTTACTTGTCAAACGTGGATATTTTCCCAGTCGTGAACAAGCCCAGGCAAGTATTTTAGCGGGAGAAGTTTTTGTTAAAGACGTACGGGTAGATAAAGCTGGGAAAAGTATTGAAGAAGATGCAAAAATTGAAGTGCATTCTAAACGACGAGCTTATGTGAGCCGAGGCGGATTTAAAATGGAAGGTGCTGCGGCGGCTTTTCAGCTGGATTTTAAAGATCAGGTGGTTTTGGATGTAGGGGCTTCCAGCGGAGGATATACTGATTTTGCTTTACAACATGGGGCGGCCAAGGTTTTTGCTGTTGATGTGGGGTATGGACAGTTAGACTGGAAATTGCGTAACGACGAACGCGTTGTTGTGATGGAACGCACCAATGCGCGTCACCTCACAACCGAACAACTTGGAGAAAAAGTGGATCGTATCATGATGGACGTTTCTTTTATCTCAACGACGTTGATTTTTCCGGCGCTTTTTTTTCTTGTAAAAGAAGATGGAGATTGCGTTTCATTGATAAAACCGCAGTTTGAAGCGGGAAGAGAATTTGTCGGAAAAAAAGGGGTGGTTCGAGCGCCCGCGATACATAGTGCGGTATTGTATCGGTGTATTACGTCTGCACAAAATGTTGGATGGAGCTGTAAAAACATATGTTATTCTCCGATTAAAGGACCAGAAGGAAATATAGAATATTTTATTCATTTATGTAAACAGCCGCAGGCGCCTTTTATTATACGAGAAAGAATTGAACAAGTTGTGGAACAAGCGCATCGCCTTTTAGGAGGAGAAGTATGAATTTTCTATTTGTTTATCATCCCGCTATACTGGAATCCAGAAAGGTAGCGGAAAAAGTTGCTGAACAACTACGAAGCATGGCGCAAGTGGATATTCTCATTCGGAGCGTGGACGAATTGGAACGGAGTGCTCGTATGCCGTTTCATATGGTGTTAACGTTTGGCGGCGACGGAACCATTATTCATACAGCGGCGCATTTTGTGAAGAGTCAGACGCCATTATTAGGAATCAACTTAGGGACAGTAGGCTTTTTAAGCAATTTGGAAATAGAGGATGTGGACGCTTATTTGCCGGCGCTTCTGGCGGGAGATTATGAGTTAGAAGAACGAACCGTTCTGGAAGCCGAAATTTATGAGGGAGAGCGTCAAAGCGGGCCATATTATTGCATTAATGAATTGTGTATTAAATCTCCCAAAGCGCATATGATGAATTTTCAAGTGGTAATTGGCGGAGAACTGCATAGTCGTTTTCGTGGAGACGGCATGTTGGTATCTACGCCGACAGGGTCAACCGCCTATGCGCTTTCGGCAGGCGGTCCGGTCATTGATCCAGAATTGGAAGTTATTCTCTTAACGCCTCTGGTTTCCTATTTGTTGAGCAAAAAACCACTGGTTTTGGCAGGCCGTCATGAAATTTGTTTATATGGAGATCGGGAACAAGAAGCCTTGATTTCGATTGATGGACAAATTACCCGCACGTTAAGTCATCCTTTTCGGATTTATTTGCGACAAGCGAAGAATCGAATGCTTCTGGTTAATTTACAGAAACGAAACTTTTTTGCCAGTGTGGAAAAAAGACTAGGACAAAATGCTGCACCTTGAAATCAATATATCCGGAAAAGAAAAGCGGAGGAAAAAATGAAGAACCGTAGACATTTTATGATTATGGATCTCATCGAAAAAATGCGAATCGAAACGCAGGAGGAACTGTGCGAACAATTACGCAAGCAGGGATTTAACGTTACCCAGGCCACCGTTTCGCGGGATATTAAGGAAATTGGGCTGATCAAAGTGCCGGACGATAAAGGATATTTTTATTCTTTACCTGCAAATCAAGAGGTAAAGTCGACCCCGGAAAGAGTTCGTCAAGTTTTTCGGGCAATGGTTATGCAAATTGATTACAGTGAGAATATTGTTGTAATCAAAACGACTCCGGGGGCTGCACAGTCCACGGCTCTTTTGATTGATCATGCGCATTTCGCCGAAGTGTTAGGATGTGTTGCTGGGGATGATACCATACTCGTTGTTGTAAAACCGAAAGATGCAACGGAAATGATTGCTAAGAAGTTACGGTTTATTTTGTATGATGAGGCGCCAGAAGAATAAGCAGTGGAAAGA
Source organism: uncultured Syntrophomonadaceae bacterium (assembly GCA_944391275.1). Lineage (GTDB taxonomy): Bacteria > Bacillota > Syntrophomonadia > Syntrophomonadales > Syntrophomonadaceae > CALXSZ01. The sequence continues at coordinate 413 of CALXSZ010000086.1, read as the reverse complement.
GGGGCGAACCAGATGCTAGAGCAGTTGAATATTCGAAATTTTATTTTAATTGATGAACTCAGTATTACTTTTGCAACTGGTTTAAATGTGTTGTCCGGAGAAACTGGCGCCGGAAAATCAATTATTATTGATGCAATTGAATTAATTTGTGGGGAACGAGGAAAAGGAGAATATTTAAGGGATCCTCAAAAAAGCGCATGGATTGAAGCGGTTTTTTCCTGTCAATCTCAACCGGAACTGGAAGTTTGGTGGAATGAACAGGGATGGGAGATGGGGGAGGAACTGGTAACGCTTTCCAGAGAATTTCGTAAAGATGGCCGGTCAATAGCCCGTTTAAACGGAAGAATTGTAAGCCTGAGTATCTTGCGGGAAATTTCTTCGTTTTTGTTGGATTTACATGGACAGAATGATCG
>CALXSZ010000085.1 GCA_944391275.1 uncultured Syntrophomonadaceae bacterium | reverse complement strand
AACTAAAAGCGGAAGAAGAAGCAATCGCTTGGGCTATTTCCTCCGTTCCCCTCATAAAAGGTTTCTTTTCAAAAACGCCCACTGGCCCATTCCAAACAATGCTACGAGCCTTTGCAATTTCCTTTTGATACATTTCAATGGTTTTCGGACCAATATCCGCAATGAGTTCATTCTCAGGAATTTCATCCAGGTTCTTCACATGAGCCGGTGCTTCGTCCGCTAATTCCGTCGTTGTAATAACATCGACCGGCAAATAAAGTTTATGTTGTTTTTCTTGCGCCAGTTGCATAATTTGTCTGGCCTCTTCTAACAAATCATTTTCGCATAAAGACTTTCCGACCTCGTATCCTTGTGCGCGGATAAATGTATTCGCCATCGCTCCCCCAATCAAAATGACGTCCATTTTTTCCAGCAGGTTACGAATTAACCCCAACTTATCCGCTACTTTCGCTCCGCCTAGGATCGCCATGCGGGGTCTCTCCGGATTTCGAATCACTTTTTCCAAATATTCAATTTCTTGCGCCAATAAAAACCCTGCATAAGCCGGAAGATAATCCGCAACTCCGGCAGTTGAAGCATGCGCGCGATGCGCAGTCCCAAAAGCATCGTTCACATAGATGTCGGCCAAGCTGGCTAATTTTTTGGAAAATTCCGGATCGTTGGCTTCTTCCTCCGGATGGAAGCGTAAATTTTCTAATAAAACAACCTGTCCTGGCCGAAGATTTGCAGCAATTTTTTGTGTTTCATCCCCGACACAGTCCTCTGCAAAAAGAACCGGACGTTGGAGTAATTCTTCCAAGCGTACCGCAACATTTTTTAAAGTAAACTCCGGATTCACTTTTCCTTTAGGACGCCCCAAGTGACTCATAATTATAATGGAAGCTCCTGCATCCAGTAAATACTTTAGAGTCGGAAGCACCGCTCGTATGCGGGTATCGTCTGTAATACGCCCTTCTTTATCGCGCGGGACATTAAAATCCACGCGGATTAACACCTTTTTATCTTTCAGTTGAGCCTCTTTGATCGTTTTCATCTTTCATCCTCCTGTTTGCTTTTTAGAAAATAAACCGGATAAGCATAAAAAACGACCAGCAATGAAAGCGAAAGTCTTCTCTTTACATGCCAGTCGTTCATGCCAGTCATTCCTTCTTCTGTTTATTCTTTCATAAAACTTCCAACATAGCTTGCTAAATCAGCTAATCTTAATGAATAACCCCATTCATTATCATACCAAGCCACAACCTTGACAAGCCGTTTCCCTAAAACCATGGTTAATGGGGCGTCAAAAACAGCGGAATGATCTTCATGATTATAATCAATAGAAACCAATTCTTCTTCTGTATATTTTAGATATTTGTTTGCCGCCGCTTTAAAAGCAGCATTAACCGTTTCAACATCTACGTCTTTCTCGACCTCAACAGTTAAATCCACCATGGAAACGTTCGGCGTAGGAACCCGGACCGCCATTCCATCTAGTTTTCCTTTCAGTTCCGGAATAACTTCACCGACCGCCGTTGCAGCGCCGGTTGTTGTTGGGATAATCGAAGACATGGCCGTTCTCGCCCGTCGTAAATCCTTATGATGAGCATCTAAAATTTTCTGGTCGTTGGTGAATGCATGAACCGTTGTCATCATTCCCCGAACAATTCCAAAATTGTCTAACAGCACTTTCGCTACCGGCGCTAAACAGTTTGTGGTGCAAGAAGCATTCGAAAGCACCGTATCCTTATCCGGCTGGTAGGTGTTTTCGTTGACGCCCATGACGATCGTTCGATCAACGTTTTTTCCCGGTGCAGAAATAATCACTTTTTTCGCTCCAGCCTGAAGATGTTTTCCGGCCTCTTCTTTACTCCGAAACTTACCCGTGGCTTCCACCACAATATCTACGTCTAAATCTTTCCAAGGCAAAAGAGCCGGATCCCGTCCCCAACTATAAGCAATGCGTTTTCCGTCAATCACGATAGCGTCTTCTTCCATTTTAACTTCGCCTGGCCATTTCCCGTGAACCGAATCGTATTTAAATAGATGGGCGGCGGCTTTTTTGTCCGAAGGACCGTTTATGGCTACTAAATCCACATCGTCTCTAGTCAACAGAGCCCGCGCCACTAAACGTCCAATGCGGCCAAAACCATTGATTGCTACCTTTGCTTTCACAAAAACCAACTTCCTTTCATTTCGTATTTTTATTTTACAAGATGTTGTTTTTATTTTTATAGTATACGTGAATATAACTTTTCCCTTTCAATGATTTCTTATACGGAAACAATTTCTGGGATTAGTTTATCATATTATTGGAAAAAAGGCTATACTATTACAGAAATATCCTCTTATTCTTCTGAATATTTTATTTTTTCATAAAAATATTATTGAATTTGAAAAGGAAGATGTTGAAACAATAAAAATTTTCTTTATCAAATATGCGTTCCCTGTTTCTTCTCATGTTGCCATTGCAAATACGCATAGATAAAATCATCCAACTGCCCATCCAACACCGCTTGCACATTCCCCGATTCCATTCCCGTACGGTGATCTTTAATCAATGAAAAGGGATTCAGCGTATAGCTGCGGATTTGGCTGCCCCACGCAATTTCTTTGTGTTCACCGGTAAGTTTAGCCAATTCTTCCTGTCTCTTTTGTTCTTCTAATTCGTAAAGTTTAGCCATCAAAATCTTCATGGCCGTCGCTTTATTACTATGTTGAGAACGTTCATTCTGGCAAGAAACTACAATGCCCGTCGGAATATGCGTAATGCGAACCGCCGAATCCGTTTTATTAATATGCTGCCCCCCGGCTCCACTGGAACGATAGGTATCAATCCGCAAATCATCCGGATTTATCGCGACCTCGACTTCATCCGTAATTTCCGGATAAACCGACAACGAAACGAACGAGGTATGCCGTCTGGCCGCCGCGTCAAAAGGCGAAATTCGGACTAAACGGTGGACGCCGGCTTCTCCTCGCAGTTTGCCATAAGCATAGTGCCCACGGACAAAAAACGTGACGCTTTTAATCCCCGCTTCATCCCCCGGTTGGTAATCGACAATCTCTACTTTAAAACCACTTTTCTCGGCCCATCGGGTATACATGCGCAAAAGCATCTCGCACCAATCTTGCGATTCGGTTCCCCCCGCGCCCGGATGCAACGCAAGGATAGCGTTTCCAGCGTCATGTTTCCCGGTAAAAAGAATGCTCATTTCATGTTCTTGGAAGTTTTTGCGAAGTTCTTTGGCTTCTTTCGACAACTGTTGGATCAATTCGCTATCCTGTTCTTCTTCAGCCAAGTCCAGCATCTCCAAGGTATACCCAACTTGTTGTTGCAAACGGGAGATTTGCCCAACTTCTTGCTGTAAATCGCTTAATTGACGTAAAATTTCTTGGGCTTTTTGGGGGTCATCCCAAAAATTTCCTTGTGCGCTTAACGCCTCTAATTCACTGATTCTTCTTTTTTTCTCATCCAAGTCAAAGTGAATCCCTGATTTCGTTTAAACGGTTGCTGATGGCATTTAAATCATCGCGAATATCTTCGTACAAACTTTTTCACCTCTATTTATTTTTTACATCCGTTTTAAGATGAATTAATCATTCTTTCCACAACAATTTTTATACTTTTTCCCGCTTCCGCAAGGGCAAGGGTCGTTCCGTCCCGGTTTTTTGGCCACACGCACCGGTGTTTTTTTCCCTTTTTCTCCCCCTGCATTGGCAATTCCCTGTCTTTCTTGCGGCTTTTCCGCTACTTTTATGCGTAAAATCGATCGTACTACATCTTCTTTGATGCTATAAACCATATCTTGGAAGGCTTCAAACGCTTCATACTTATATTCTACTAATGGATCGCGCTGGCCGTAGGCACGCATTCCAATGCCTCCCCGCAGTTGATCCATCGCATCAATATGATCCATCCATTTGCGGTCAATCATAACCAAAAGCAAACTGCGCTCGATTTGACGCATCATCTGTGGAGTAAGCTCTTCTTCCCGCTCCGCATACACACGGTGCGCCTGTTGCGTAAACAGTTCAATAACGTCTTCTTTCTGTTTGTCCTTTAGATCGTCCGCTGTAAATGTTAACCCCGGGATCACATTTTGCTCCATATGCTTTAATAAACCGTCCAAATCCCACTCATCGCTATAGGTATTTTCTCCGGCATAATACTCAACCACCTGCTTCACCACGTCGTCCAACATGCTGATCACGGTTTCTTTCAAATCTTCTCCTAGAAGAACTTTGCGCCGCTCGTCGTAAATGACCGTCCGTTGCTGATTAATCACGTCATCGTATTGCAAAACATTTTTACGGATATCGAAGTTGCGCGCTTCCACTTTTTTCTGCGCACTTTCAATGCGGCGCGTAATGAATTTGTTTTCAATCGGCATTGTATCATCCATGCCAATTTTATCCATGAACCCTTCAATATTGGCCGAGCCAAACAGACGCATCAGATCATCTTCTAAAGAAACATAAAAGCGCGATTCGCCCGGATCCCCCTGACGTCCAGAACGCCCCCGCAGCTGGTTGTCAATACGCCGCGATTCATGTCTTTCCGTCCCGATCACATATAATCCGCCCGTTTCTTTGACGCCTTCTCCCAATACAATATCGGTACCGCGTCCGGCCATATTCGTCGCAATCGTAACCATATCCGCTTCTCCGGCATGCTCAATAATATGCGCTTCTTGTTCATGATATTTCGCATTTAAAACCTGATGCGGGATTCCTTTCCGCTGAAGCATTTTACTTAACCGTTCGGATTTCTCAATTGAAATGGTTCCGACCAGGATTGGTTGATGCTTGCTGTGACGTTCCGCAATGTCTTCGACGACCGCCTGAAATTTCCCTTCCTCTGAACGATAAACGTAATCCGGCTGGTCTTTCCGAATCATCTCCTTATTCGTCGGGATCACTACAACGTCCATTCCATAAATATTACGGAATTCATCCTCTTCCGTTTTAGCAGTTCCCGTCATACCGGAAATCTTTTTATACATCCGAAAATAATTCTGGAAGGTAATCGTTGCTAAAGTCTGTGATTCTTTCTCGATTTTGACGCCTTCTTTCGCCTCAATGGCCTGATGCAAACCATCGCTATAGCGGCGGCCGAACATTAAGCGTCCCGTAAACTCATCCACAATAATGATTTGTCCATCTTTGATGACATAATCACGATCTCGTTTCATCAAAGCATATGCTTTTAAACCTTGGTTCACATGATGCGCCAATTCCATTTCATCCGCTAAATTGGCTACGCCAAAATATTTTTCTACGCGCTGTACCCCATCCTCTGTCAGGGTAACCACTTTCGCTTTCTCGTCCACGGTATAATCGGTCTCATTATGGAGCATCGGAATAAATTTAGCGATCTGATAATAAAGCGCTGTCGGTTTATCCCCCGCGCCGGAAATAATCAAAGGGGTTCGGGCCTCATCAATTAAAATCGAATCGACTTCGTCAATAACTGCGTAATGTAATTCCCGCTGAACCATCCGTTCGGGTGTTACTACCATATTATCCCGCAAATAGTCAAAACCCAATTCATTGTTGGTCGCATACGTGATATCGCACCGATAAGCGTCTTGTCTTTGCTTCGGATCCATATCATGTGTAATCAAACCGACCGTTAGTCCGCAAAACTCATAGATCGGCTTCATCCACTGCGAGTCACGGGTGGCTAAATAATCATTAACCGTTACCACATGAACCCCTTTTCCCGTCAAGGCATTCAGATAAGCCGGCAAGGTGGACATCAACGTTTTTCCCTCGCCGGTTTTCATTTCTGCAATTGATCCGTTGTGAAGAACCATTCCCCCAATCAATTGGACGTCAAAATGGCGCATGCCCAACGTCCGGCGGGAGGCTTCTCTTACCAGCGCAAACGCTTCGGGTAGTAACCCATTTAAATCCGTTTCTTCTTTTTCCAAACGCTCTCGAAAACTTTGGGTTTTCGCTGGGAATTCCTCATCTTTTAAGGCCTGCATCTGCGGCTCAAGCTGATTAATTTGTTCTACAATGCGCTGGCAGCGCCGAATTTCTTTAGTATTATCGTCAAATAACTTTTTAAGAAAATCCTTTATCAACCTATTTCCTCCTATATATTTTCAAGGAAAAAGGGTGCCTCAACGGTTTGAAACACCCTTTTTTTTGAACAATTTGCCCCATCACTTTACTTTATTCCGTTCGTCTCCAATTCATTTGAAGGCGTCTCGCTCATCCTTGTACATCTCTAAAATTCCGGTTCAATTAAGCCATATTCGTTTTCGTTGCTGCGTTTATACACAATATTTACCTGTTCCGTTTTGGCATTGTAAAAAACAAAGAAATTATGTCCCAAAAGGTTCATCTGCATAATCGCTTCTTCTTCATCCATCGGTTTCACAGCAAATTTTTTCGTACGCACAATATGGAAACGTTCATCTTTTTCTTCCGTTAAATCCGCAATTGGTTCCGTCTCCATATATTTAATGCCGCTTTCGCGGTAACGTCGATAAAGTTTTGTTTTATGCTTATTAAATTGCCGCTCCAATTTTTCAACAATTTCATCAATCGCCGCATACATATCCGGATTTTTTTCCTCACCCCGTAAGATAATTCCATTGAGGAAAATGGTTACTTCTACTTTATAAATACCCCTTTCACCGGATAACGCTACTTGGGCTGTTTTACTGTCATCAATATATTTGCTTAACTTAGATAATCTTTTTTCCGAATAATCGTGAAGCGCTTTGGTTACTTCCATATTTTTCCCACGAACTTCTATGTTCATACAATCACTCCTTCCTACTGTTCAAGACCCCTTGTCGTACACTTAAGGTAAATGATGCGGTTGGTGTTAACCTTATTATAACGGATTTTTTACTATTACACAAATAAATAATCCTTGTTTCTAAAAAAAATAAAACCGAGCCGCTTAAAGCGACTCGGTAAAATTATTCGGCTTAGTAGTTGTTCTGCTTCATTTTCTGGAAACAGTCCATGCAGTACACAGGTCTCCCATCCACCGGACGGAAGGGAACTTCTGTCTCTGCACCACACTCAGCACACACGGCCTGGAACATCTCTCTCGGTGCTCTGGAACCGGCATTCCGATTGCGGCGGTTGGATCTACATTCCCGGCAACGTTTAGGTTCGTTTTCAAAACCTTTTTCATGATAAAATTCTTGTTCTCCCGCAGTAAAAACGAACTCATTACCGCAATCTTGACATACCAAAATTCTGTCTTCAAACATGTACAATGATCCCTCATTTCTTTGATTTTCCCGAAACCATGAAAAGCTTGTGTATACTATTTCCAGTCTCTAAAAGCTATTATAAACCCCCATTTTAAAAATAGCAACCTCTCTTTTCATTTTCCTTTTTCGATTCTTACGCAAAGTCCGACAAAAAAACGGAAAACTTTTCAAAAAGGGTATTTATTCCATATTTAGATTCATTTCTCTCTGTGGAACAGCCGCTAGTGTCAAAACATAAACCGATTTTACGCCCGCTTGAAGCAAAACATGCGTACATTCTCGAATCGTTGCTCCGGTTGTAAAAACATCGTCGATCAAAAGAATTCGTTCTCCCATGAGAGCCTGAGAACGAACCTGAAAAGCCCCACGAACATTTTCTCGTCTTTCTTTTTCATTTAATTGGGTTTGACTGGGCGTGTTTCGGATGCGAACCAGAGAAGAGAAATCAACGTCTATTCCAATTTTACGGGAAATTTGTTTGGCTAACAACGCACTTTGATTAAAACCACGCTGGATTTGCTTCTTGGAAAAAAGCGGAACCGGGATAAGTATATCACTTTGCAGAAAATCCGGGTTTTCACAAATTTTCTCCGCTGCCAACGCCCCTAATTTAACCGCCAAAATTTTCTGGTTATGATATTTAAACGCTTGAATCGCTTCTTTCATTTTTCCTCCATAGGGCGCCAGATGAAGCGCTTGTACAAATGGCGGCGGATCATTCAGGCAATAAAAACACTGTATTTGATCGGAGGGAATTCCCCTATGACAGATCAAACACAAATTTTCCTCCTTCATTTCCTCCAGCCTTTGTTCTTCACATGCAGAGCACCATGGCTGCTGGGCGCTGAAACTTCCTTCCGAACGGCATAACAGGCAGTTTCGCAGTGGAAAGAGAATATCCTGGATTTTCTCCAACAGAAGTTCATACGTATGCATTATCCGGCTCGGGCCTCCTTTTCTTTGATCCATAAAACGCGCAATGCAGGATCCTTTTGTTGCATATGCGCAACAATATAACACAATTCCCGATCGAAAATTTGCTCAAATGGAAGACATATAACTAACCGTTCATTGATACGAAGACGTCGTCTGGCCCGAAAAATCTCCTGTTCCGCATGAGCGGCTTCCCGAATGCAAACGCGTTTCTCTTCTCCCGAATGTCGTCCGCGCAGAACACTCCCCAAGATTAATCCAAAAAGGACAACCAAATACAAAACGCCGCATAACAATTGAACCACTACAAGCATAAAACTTCCTCCTCGTTTTTTCTTACAGTTTATGCTTATACGGTTCAGAATGATGTCTCTTTTCTTTTTATCCTGAAATCGACGTGTTGGAGAAAAGATTCTCAGGTTCTTGCTGAATAAAATTTTCGATATCATACAAGAATTTCTTGTTCGGACTCTCCATATAAATGCGTAATTTATCCACTGTTTCCGCTTCGCGCACCAACATCCAAGATTCGTTTTCAAATTCCAGCCATTTCCCTTTGCCATTTTCAACATTTTTCGTATCCAGGATCTTATAACCTGCTAAACTGCGTGGACTCCATACTTTCAATTTCTCCGCGATATATTCTCTTTTTTCCGGCGTAATCGGTTGGTCAATTCTCTGATTATAAAGCGTCCCGTACTCAGCAAATAAATCCTCTAATAGAACGCTTAGCGGTTTATCTCCTGCAATACGCGCTTCCGCCGTTAATAGGCAGGCAAGGATCCCATCTTTATCTGAATTATGCCCCATAACCGTCAATCCGCCGTTTTCTTCAGCTCCCAGCATACAGGATTTTTGACGCATGGTATCGGCTACATAACGAAAACCCACGGCCGTTTCGATAAGAGGAAGACCATTTTCACGGGCGATACGATCGAGCATATGGGTAGTCGCAATGGAGCGGCAAACCGGGCCTCTTAGGGTTCGGGTCTTGAGTAAATGAACCAGAATCATACTCACCACATGATTCGTCGTAACAAACTGTCCCTTCTCATCAATCACGCCAAAAATACCGCCGTCCCCATCTAGCGCCAGTCCCAAGTCCGCGTGATAACTAATCACCGCCCTTTTTAAATCCGTCAGCATATTGTCCCACGGAGCTGGAATAAGCCCTCCAAAAAGAGGATCTCGATAGTTATTAATTAATTTAACGTCGCATCCTAGTTCCAACAGCATTTTATCCACATAGCCCATTCCCGAACCAAACATCGGATCGACGACCACTCGGATTGGGCGCTCCCCCAGTTTATGGAACAGGCTGGGAAGAATAAGTCTTTTTAAATGATTCATATATTCAGAATCAATCTGCACTTCATGAACCAAATCAAATTCACGCGCTTCTTCAATATCCATTTCATAGATTTTTTCTTTCTCCAGCACCTTTTGCGTTTCGTAAGCAATTTTTTGAATAGACTCTTCCAATAAAGGACCCGCATATTCTGGAATAAATTTCACGCCGCTTTGACGGGCATTCCCATAATTCGCTGTAATCATAATGCCTCCGCCCAATTGCAGCTTATAGACCGCATAACTGACGGCTGGAGCCGGAAGGGCCTTTGCCGCCCGCCAAACGTGGATTCCGTTCCCCAAAAGAACTCGTGTACATTCAGACGCAAAATCCTCGGACATAAAACGGTGATCATACGCCACAATAATGCCTCGACGACCTAAATCATGCTGTTTAATATAGTTTGCAATGCCTTGCGTGACCTTCCGTACGTTCTCAAAAGTAAAATCTTTGGCGATGGTTGCAATCCATCCCGCTGAAGTAAAGTGGAATTTTTCCATGCTGCGCTATTCCTCTCTGTTTTTTCTTATGTTATATTATACCACAAATCTTTCTGTCTTAGCGGTTCGGATTCGATACGCTTTTTCCTCTATAATAGAGGCAGAAAAATGACGGGAGACATGAATGTGAAAAGAAAACCAGAATTTCATGAACTTATTCATGCCGGAGAAAATCTTTCCTATTTTTTAGAATATAAAAAAGTAAAAAACGTCAACTTACGGATTTACGCAGATCACAAAATTTTCGTCTCCGCACCGCCATGGGTACCGGTTACGGAGATCGATCGTTTTGTCCTTTCTAAAAAAGCCTTTATTTCTCGCGCATTCGCACAGTTACAGACGGAAAACCCAACTCCTCCGCCGATTCCACAATATGTCAGCGGAGAAGCATTTTTCTTCTTAGGCCGTTCGCTTATCTTAAAGGTTCTTAAGGGAGATCCAGCGTCCGTTTTTGCAGACGAACATTTTCTATATTTGATTCTGCCCAATACGGAGAATATTCAGCAAAAAAAAGCTCTGTGGGATCAATTTTGGTTGGCGCAATGTCAAAAGATTTTTTATCGGGCCGCTGTAAAAATCCATCGTTCTTTTCAAAAATACGGCGTTGTTTTTCCTCAGATACGTATTAAAACACTCCGTTCAAAGTGGGGGTCGTGTAATCCTCAGAAGGGTATCGTCACGCTAAACGCCCATCTTCTGAAGTATTCCCCTGAATGCATCGAATATGTTGTTTGGCACGAGTTTTGTCACTTCATCCAACCCAATCACTCAAAAGCGTTCTATGCTTTGTTGGAAAATTTCGTGCCGGATTGGAAGCAATATCGCGAGGAACTTAAACAACCGCGCTAGATTTTTTCGTTAACAAATTCTTTTGGCATCAAAAGGAGTCTGAGGGAAACGATAACGGGAGGAACTTGACAACCGAATTCTTCTATACTAAACTATAAAAAGATTTGTAGGAGGTGAAAAGATGATTTTATTTCTTGCTCATAAATAATGAAAAACTATGGTATGGCGGATGGGCGCTCCATCGTTGGCAAGAAAATGAAATCATGAATACTTTTACTTCCTCTTTGGATGGGTAAAACATTGTGTTTTTAGCCGTATAAACAATGAAATGGATATGAAAAGGCTGCAAAGATTGGATTTTCTTGCAGTCTTTTTGTCTGTATAAAGCCAACCAATATAACGTCCATCCCCAGTATGATACTTTATACAAGGGGATGATAATATGTCCATCATAAAAATAGAAAATCTCACTTTTTCATATCCAGGTCATCCGGATCCTATTTTTGAAAAAGCCCATTTTCAAATCGATAGCAACTGGAAGGTGGGTTTTATCGGGCGAAACGGTCGTGGCAAAACCACCTTTTTACGTTTACTCACGGGCGATTACGACTATCAGGGCAAAATAATCGCTTCGGTTCCCTTCGACTATTTTCCTTATCCTGTTGCAGATAAGAAACAGCTAACCGTGGATATTTTGCAGGGAATTTGCCCTTTTGCACAAGAATGGGAATTCTTGCGGGAATTTTCTTATTTAAATGTTCCCGAATCGGTTCTTTATCGCCGTTTTGATCATTTGTCTTTAGGCGAACAAGCAAAAGTTCTTTTATCGGCGCTTTTTTTAAAGGATGGATATTTTCATCTGATCGACGAACCAACCAATCATTTAGACAAAGACGCAAGAAACGTGGTAGCCACTTATTTGAACCGGCAAAAGGGATTCATTCTTGTTTCTCATGATCGAGTTTTTTTGGACAAATGCGTGGATCACGTGTTGTCATTGAATAAAACTTCCATTGAGGTCCAAACCGGAAACTTTTCTTCATGGATGGAAAATTTTGAACGTCAGCAAAATTTTGAGTATACTCGAAACGAACAATTAAAAAAAGATATCGCTCGACTTCATCAGGCGCACAAGCGTTCCAGCAACTGGTCGGATCGAGTGGAAGCTTCAAAAAATTCCGGAAACAAAGTGGATAAAGGATTCATCGGTCATCGGTCTGCTAAAATGATGAAACGCGCCAAATCTATGGAAAATCGGAGAATGCAAGCAATCGAAGAAAAAACGGAATTGCTTAAAAACACCGAAAACTGCGAGACATTAAAACTATCCCCTTTACCGCCTCCCGGTAAAACCCTGGTAACGCTTGCCCAAGTCGCAGTCATGGGGCCGCACGGAGTTATCCATCAGCCGCTCAGTTTTTCTGTGCATCCAGGAGAACGCGTCGCGTTGGAAGGTCGAAACGGAAGTGGCAAAAGCAGTCTTCTTAAACTGATTGTTGAAAAAAAACTTCCCTATATGGGTCATCTCACTGAAGCTTCCGGAATGGTCATCTCCTACGTTCCACAAGACGTCTCGCAACTTCGGGGAAATTTGAGCGATTTTATCCATGCACAGGGCGTCAACGAAACGTTGTTTAAAACCATTCTTCGCAAAATGGATTTTAACCGTATTCAATTTGAAAAAGATCTAGCTGATCTTTCAGCGGGACAAAAAAAGAAAGTCCTCCTTGCCAAAAGTCTTTGTGATCGGGCACATCTATATATTTGGGATGAACCCTTAAACTTTATTGACATTTATTCTCGAATGCAAATCGAACGCCTTTTGCAAACGTTTTCTCCCTCGATGATTTTTGTAGAACATGATCAAGCCTTCCAGAGAGCCGTCGCCACTAAAATCATTTCACTTTAAAGAACAAATACGCAAAACCATCCTCATGTCTTCTTACCGTACAACCGCATAAATCAAAAATGGACAGCCGATCATTTCAATAGAATATCGACTGTCCGTTTTGGCAGGATGTTTTTCATCTAACGCATTTTTCCATTTCCCGCCTTTTCTATTTCCTTATTCTAAGCGAATGCTTGACGGATCGTTCGGTTTAATCCCATTTAACAGGATATCCGTAAGCGCGCGTGCCGTTTGATCCAGATCACGATCCCATTTTTTCATGGCAATCTCCAATTCCAAGTAGGTCATCATTCCTGAAATTAAACATATGAACGCATCCATATCAATATCCCGGATGATATGATCATGAATCACTTTTGTAACATACTTACGGAAAAGTCTTTCTCTTTTCCGGTTTAATTCCAAAAACCACTTCTTTAAATCCCCCTCCATGGAAGGAAGTTCCTGCATAATCAGGAAAGTCAATTCCCGATTTTCTATACAGCGCTCAATATGATTTTTGATGACCTCGCAGATTCCTTCTTCTAAAGAAGGATTTTTCTGATAAATGGGAAAAAATATTTGTCGATATAGCTCATATTTGGTCTCCAGCATTTTTTGGAACAATTCCTGTTTACTGGAAAAATACTCATACACCGTTCCTTTTCCAACACCCGCTTCCGCTGCAATAGCCTCGATCCGTGCATTGTGATAACCCTCGCGCGTAAAAATTTTCCGAGCCGCATCTAAAATAAATTGCCTTTTCTCTTCCTTTTTTTGGCGGCTCCGGCTCATTTTCGTATCCATATGACCCATTTCTACTTGACTCCCTTCTGCCGCAACGAGCTGTTACGAGTAAAAACCATTTATCCTTCCGGTTGTTCCTCGAGTTTGGCGATTCGAGATTTTTTCTGTTTTCTCATCACTTTCGTGCGCATAGCGTCGAAGAGCGAGTAAATAACCGGTACAAAGAATAACGTTAAGAAGGTTGAAACAATCAGTCCCCCAATAACAACTGTTGCCAAAGGCGCCTGTATTTCGGCTCCTTCTCCTAACGCTAATGCAATCGGAAGCATCGCTAAAGCCGTACAAAACGACGTCATTAAAATCGGACGCAAACGGGTTTTCCCAGCTTCCGCCAGCGCTTCATGACAATCTAATCCCTGCTCCCGAAGCTGATTGGTATATTCCACCAATAAAATGGCGTTCGCAACAACAATCCCTATTAACATAATCATTCCGATCATTGCGGTGACCCCTAAGGAACGCCCCGTAACAAATAACCCTAACAGCGCTCCAATAACAGAAGTCGGAATCGAACACATGATAATAAACGGATCTAAGAAGGATTCGTACTGGATGGCCATAACCGCATAAACCAGGAATAGTCCCAAAAGCATTGCATAACCCAAGCTTGCAAAGCTTTCCGTCATACTCTCATTACTTCCGCCCAGTTCAATATTGTATCCGCTGGGAAGCTGCATTTCATCAACAGCCGCCTGAATTTCCGAAGAAACCGATCCTAAATCGCGTCCATAAATATCGCAGCTTACCGTGGCGCGACGGACCGAGTCATAGCGCACAATGGTTTGAGGCCCTTCCTCCGTCTCCATGGAGGCCACTTGCGATAAAGGAACCGACATGCCCGTACTGCTATGCAAAATCAAATTTTCTAAATAGCTAACGTCTTTTTCATCGCTTTGCGGATAGCTCACCACAATATCGTACTCATCTCCTTCCGTACGATATTGCGTAACCGTTGTTCCATCTAAAGCCGCCTGTATCTCAGCCGCAATTGTATAAGCGCTTAAGCCATAATTCGCAGCACGTTGACGATCGACCCGTACTTGAAGTTCCGGATCGCCATCGCTTAAGTTACTGGTAACTTCACGAGTCCCGGGGACAGCCTTTACAATTTCCTCCACTTGATCGGAAATTTCTTTTAACGTGTCCAGATCATCCCCGTTAATATTTACTTCAACTCCGGAAGTACTGCCTCCACTTGATCCCATGGAAGAGGTTACCCCAACAGAAATTTTGGCTCCGGCAATATCCCCCATTAAGCTACGAATTTCTTCCGCAATATCAAACACGCTGCGCTCGCGTTCGGCCAATGCAACCAACTCGATCGAAACCGTTGCGCTATCCGTTGCATCCCCACTGGTATAACTTC
>CALXSZ010000084.1 GCA_944391275.1 uncultured Syntrophomonadaceae bacterium | reverse complement strand
TACGGCCATCCGCTAATATACACCGAGCGAGGCGTTGGGTCAAGAATTTTTGAATAATTACCTCTTTATCCACCCCTAAAACCGATTCTGCCACGCCTGTCATACCTAAATCCGTGATATACGCGGTTCCTTTCGGCAAAATGCGTTCATCTGCGGTCTGCACATGCGTGTGCGTCCCTACAACTGCACTGACCCGACCATCCAAATAATAGGCTAAAGCCAATTTTTCCGAGGTTGTTTCCGCATGAAAATCAACTAAAATATAATCCGCTTGACCATCAATCTCCTGCAATATCCGATCTATCGCAGCAAACGGACAATCCAACGGCTGCATAAAGACGCGACCACATAGATTAACCACCGCTACTTTGATATGAAAAGGCGCTGTATAAATCGTATACGCCCTCCCCGGACAATCACCTGGGAAATTGCCTGGACGTACAATGCGGTATTCATCCTCCAAAAACTGAAAAATTTCTTTATTATCCCAAACATGGTTACCCATCGTGATTACATCGACCCCTGCACGAAATAGGTCCTCTTTTCCCGTACGATTTAAGCCTCTCCCGCCAGAAGCATTTTCTCCATTGGCAACAATCATATCAATACTTTCTTCTTTTTGTAGCCGAGGTAAATATTCTTGAAGGATAGACCGCCCCGGTCGTCCGACACAGTCGCCAAGCATGAGTATTTTCATTATTGAATCCTTTCTTTTTTCTTTCTATAAATGAAAAAAGGGTGTCTCAAATGGCTGCTGAGACAACCCAAATTTTCTCCACCACTTATTTCGCATATTCCACCGAGCGCGTTTCCCGAATAAGAACAACCTTAATCTGCCCTGGATAATCTAATTCTTGCTCAATTCGCTGAGCAATTTCTTTGACCAAAGTTAAGGCTCGTAAATCGTCGATTTCGTCCGGCTTCACCATAATACGAATTTCACGTCCGGCTTGAATGGCGAAAGATTTTTCCACGCCTTCAAAGGAATCCGCTAACGTTTCCAATTTTTCTAAACGTTTAATATACGTTTCTAACGTCTCACGCCGCGCGCCGGGGCGGGATGCCGAAATAGCATCTGCCGCCTGAACAAGAACCGCCTCAATGCTATGCGGTTCCACATCGCCATGATGCGCTTCAATACAATGCAGGACTTCTTTGCTCTCACGATATTTTCTCGCCACATCCACGCCAATTTCTACGTGCGGCCCCGCAATTTCATGATCTAGAGCTTTTCCAATATCATGCAAAAGTCCGCCCCTTTTAGCCAAAGCCACATCACAATCAAGCTCGGCCGCCATCACGCCTGCTAAATAAGAAACTTCCATCGAATGTTTCAGTACGTTTTGTCCATAACTGGTACGATATCTTAAGCGGCCCAGCATTTTGATCAATTCCGGATGCAAATTATGCACACCCGCATCAAAAGCCGCTTGTTTTCCACTTTCAATAATCTGTTGTTCCACATTTTTCTGAGCTTTCTCGACCATTTCTTCGATACGAGCTGGATGGATCCGTCCATCCGAGACCAGATTCTCTAAAGCTACGCGGGCAATTTCCCGTCGTACAGGATCGAACGAAGATAAGATAACCGCTTCCGGCGTATCGTCAATAATCAAATCTACCCCCGTAAGCGTTTCAAAATTACGAATATTCCGTCCTTCTCTTCCAATAATTCGACCTTTCATCTCATCATTTGGAAGTGGCACAACCGAAACGGTTGTTTCCGAAACAACATCTGCCGCACATTTTTGAATCGCCAATGTTACAATGTTTTTGGCCCTCTGATCCGCTTCCTCACGTGCTTCCGCTTCAATATTTTTCATTAAAACCGCCATATCCTGACGAATCTTCTGTTCCACATTGTCCAACAATAATTGTTTGGCATCTTCAAAACTCAATCCGGAAATTCTTTCCAATTCTTTCAGTTGTTGGGTTAAAACCAACTGTAAATCTTTTTTGTTTTTTTCAATCTCTCTTTCCCGATCGGCCAATTGATGTTCTTTTTTCTCTATTGAAACCGTCTTTGTTTCAATAACTTCTTCTTTCTGAAGAATCCGTCGTTCCAAACGATCAATTTCTCTTCGTCTATCCCTTATTTCCCGTTCACTTTCCTGGCGCAATTTATGAATATCATCACGGGCTTCCAACAGTTTTTCCTTCTTCACTGCCTCCGCCTGTCTTTTTGCATCATTCATAATTTTATGCGCTTGTTCTTCCGCTGCGCCAACCCGGCTCTCCGCAATCAGCTTCCGAACATAATAACCCGCTGCAAAACATGCTGCTAAAGCTACAATCAAAATTAATATGTTGAGTGCTGGAATATCGTTCACCTCCTTATGATATTTGTGCAATCCACACGTTGATTTCGTTTGTCCTAAAAAATAAAGCCAGGACTACGCCTGGCTGCATTTTCTTCTGCTGTTCCCCTTTTCTGATAAAGACACAGAAAAACCTCTTGATCACTGTTCCAACACAATTTTGTTAAAACATCAATCTCTTCTAACCTTATAAAAAAGTCAACGAAGCAATGAATTTCCTCTCTTCGCATGGACGATAACAAAATGAATATTTTCACTCCTTGTTCTTCTATCCAAAGAAAACTCTCCTCACTGTCCCGATAAAAATCTATAGGGTTAGCCGGACCCAGCTACCAAACCAAGCACAGTATAATTTTATCGACTTTTTCGGTCTCTGTCAAGAATCCTGTCTTAACAAAACCATAAAAATCCGGTTTTTCATAAATTTTCCGTACTTATTTTTCTAAAAGTTCCGCCTCTAAAACCATTTTCTCAGACGCGTCTTCCGACTCTGATCGATTTGTATGTTCATTGGCTTTCTCAAACAATTTTTGGCGTAATTTTTGATCTAACTCCTCGTAACAAGCGGGATTCGTCCGCAAAAACTCTTTCGCATTCTCTCGGCCCTGTCCCATACGTTCTCCATCTATCGAATACCACGCGCCGCTTTTCTGTACCAAATTATATTCTACCGCTAAATCCAAAATATCCCCCTCACGGGAAATTCCGCTGCCATACATCATATCA
>CALXSZ010000083.1 GCA_944391275.1 uncultured Syntrophomonadaceae bacterium | reverse complement strand
AAACGAATGCTACACACACCTTCTCTCCTCCGGCAAAGTAACGGATTGGGCGCGTTTGATCGTTTGCCTGTACCAAAAGCAAAAAGAAAAAACAGAAGAGCAGCGAACATTGCCCCGGCGGGATCGGGAATTACTGAATTTAGCTGAGAAACTGTTTTATGGAGAGATCGCTTTAGTACTCAATCAAGATTGGGATACCGTGAAAGAAAAGTTTTTGCTTCTGATGGAAAAACCCTATCCGGCGCATTCACGATAAAGTTGTCCTTCCGCCCAAGCTTCACGTATAAAAACCTGATTGTGGACCGCGTAAACGATCTATTCTGTTCGGATCTTCTATTCTGTTCGGACCTTCTGCCAACTCCCCAAAATCCGATCGACCTCCTGCGAAAATTCCTGCGGGTCCTCCCTATATTCCCGTAAAGAATCTTTCCTATAGTCTTTTATATGTAAAATGCGCGTACGATGTACAGCCCGTATTCGGTCAAACGAACCTATGCTCCTCGCCGAGTTTCTTTTTTCAGCTTTCTTATTCTGCAATAAAACCGTTTAGCCTTGGAACATAGATTCGTTTTTCTTTCATCTTTCTACGAAACCGGTTTATTCACGACTTGTTCCATCTGGGACGGTTGGATCTTTTCAAAATCAGTCATACCAAAAGTACGCTCCCGCGCCGGTTTATCTTCATCGAATAAGTGAAAATATCTTCCCAAAAGTTCAGCCGCACGCATCCGCTCGTGAAGAAAGGCCTCGCTTTCATCCATATTTTTTTCAGATGCTAGGGAATACCGCGCTTGTCCTTGGCCTCCGCGCAAAACAACGGTCAAAAAATCCAATACTTCCTGATATTCCAGATGCGGAAACACCAATTGCTTTTCGGCTTTTTCTTTTTCTTCCATCAATTGTTGGATCTGACGCTTCACTTTTGGATTCTCCATCAGTCTTCTTCCCGAAGCCGCGGCGCCTTTGCGAGCGTACCCCGCGCGAATCGCGGCTTGCGTTTGATTTTGATCTTTTACGTATTCGATTGCAAATTGTTGTTGTTTGTAAAGCGAACTATTTGACGACAATATACTCATATTCTTCCACCCTTCCTATTTTAACGCATGTCCCTAAAGTTTTTTCCCTCTTTGCACGACGGATAAACAACGTTTTATTCAAAAAATACGTGGTATTTCCCCGGAACGGGGTAGGATGTTTATCCAAAAAAATGGTTGTTTTTGCGGGTTGTTTTTCTCCATCTTCTCTTTGCTCCTAAAATTTTTACGAATAAAAGGAGCCATGTCCATACGAGTCGTAATAATGGGCATCTTCATATAAATTCCACACCATTTCCTCAATTTTCCCCTGCACCTGTAAGACGGCTTCGCACGTCAATTCATCGAAAGCAACAAAATCCGCTACATCTTGAATCAAATCAAACGCTTTGGCCGCCCTTTCCGGGAAACTCATTTCCACTAGATTCCATACTTCTGTCATACAAATCCCTCCTTTAATTTTGTCATCTTTATTGACATTATTGTAAAATTTTTCTCTTTAATTGTCAAGTTTTTGGACATAAATTTCTTCATGGCATTTCACCCTCTCTCAAAGGACTAGCCAAGGAAAAGGCCATTCTTTTCCGAAACAGCTTTATGCGCTTTGCATCCAACCGGCTTCTCGGCTCACCCCTATAAAAACTTGTAAGAAATTTACGAAAAAACCGACTTTGTTTTTCATTTTAAAAACGGAAAAATCATTCAATCCCATTGGAAAATAAAATTCCTCTTAAAATTCGCTCTCATTTTTCCCTTTCCAGCGTTCTTTCCCCGGGGTTTGCCCAGACTTTTTCGCACCGCTTTTTACGTTTGTCCGTCGTCTTGATCTTTAGCCCTTATTTGGGCAGACCGTCACCAACCGACCCGACCAGAACGCTTTTTGCCAACGCCTGGCGTGCGGCTCGAAAAGTATCCGAGTTGTATCCAGGCCACCTGTTGATCGTTTTGAAAAAACGGGCCAAGCGGAACGGATTCTTCCACGCGTTTTTGGATTCAGAAAAAGCAAAAACGGCGGCCGTTTCTCGAGGACCTCCGTTATAACGTATCTCTTTTCGTTTGTTTAATCCCTGTGATATAGGTTTGATGATGTTTTTGCCATGTTTTCATTCATATTTCTTGCTTTACGCTGTTAAAAAAGTTTTCCTTCTTTCCTTCTTTCCTTCTTTCCTTCTTTTCTTCTTTTCTTTTTTTCTTCTTTCCTTCTTTTCCTGCGCCATACTCAATTTTTTCAGAAATCATAAGCAACCGCTACGCCCTATCGCGAAGAACAATTTTCTCTTGCCCCCTCTCACTCAAACCCGCTTTTTCCCGGTCAATAGTCAATAGAATAAAAGCAGACGGAATACCAAGAGAAGGATCATGCCCGGGACGCCCAAAAATCCGGCAATGAGAACCGTCATAAGATTAATGGGCAGCGACAGCCAACCCATGACGCCGGCGGTATAATTGAACAACCCTAATAAAAGGAGTCCTAAGGCGGAATTTAAAAGGATTTTCCATAACAATTTGATCGGTTTTGCCGCTACTTCCCCTAAGAACAAAACGACTGCCAGCAAAATAAAAAGCGATGCGGCAATAATCATTTTACGTCTTCTCCTTTCTTTATATCCGCTCCTATATCCACTCTTTCTCTGGAACCGAAGGACTTATTTTTCTTCCGGGCGGACCGACTGTTGCGCGGCTTGTTCCTCCTGCCGTTTTTCTTCCTGTTTCTTGAGGTAAACGTACTGTTTTTCCGCGGCGTTAATACGGAAAATAGCTGCGTCAATTAAATCCGGATCGCACACCATTTGCCACAGTGCATAGGCCTGTTGCCATTCGCGCATAACGTCGCGGATGGCGGCGGAATTCTCTGGTTGATAAAAAAATTCGCTTGTCTGTAGCCCTTGTAGAAACATTTGAACTCCCGTCCACTTCTGTTTCCCATTCATGTTTGATCCTCCTCGATTCACGCACCGTTTCCTATTTTCATCCTATGGAAAAAGACAGCCGTTCATGCCTTCTTTTATCTTCTTTTATCTTTTTTTATCTTCTTTATTCTCGCAGCAAATGACAAATTATTCTCTTTCGAAAGAATCTTTGCTTGTGAAGGTCTTCGGAATCCTTTATAATGGATTGTATTAGTTTCTCCAGATGGAGGAAATTTATAATGAAATCAACAGAAACGAGGTCGAACATGGAGAAAAAAGCGATTGTTTTAGCTTGCGACCATGCCGGATTGGATTTAAAAAATGTCCTGCACGCGATGTTGGAAGAAAAAGGCTATTCCGTGATTGACGTGGGAACCGATTCTCCTGAATCCATGGATTATCCGGATCTGGCACGTCCTTTTGCCAAAGAAGTTTTAACGCGAAAGATTCCGGGAATCATCCTCTGCGGCACGGGAATCGGCGTATCCATTGCCGCCAATAAAATGAACGGAATCCGAGCGGCGCTTTGCCACGATGAATTTACCGCACAAATGTGTCGGGAACACAATAACGCCAATGTATTAGCCATGGGCGCTCGCGTCTTAAGCCCGGAGCAAGCGCGAAAAATTACGCTGCGCTTTCTGGAAACCGCTTTTGCCGGAGGCCGACATGAACGCCGGGTGAAAAAGTTAATGGAACTGGAGAACCATCCGCAGATCGATGAAAACGAATCCGTCTGAACGACGGTCGGAATACAGGAAAGAAAGGATTTTTGAAAAAATGATGCATACAGCGAAGGAATACTTATGGCTGACCGATCCCGAACTGGCCGACGTGATCGAAAAAGAACTCCGCCGACAAAATAACAAATTGGAACTGATCGCTTCGGAAAATTTCGTTTCGCAGGCTGTCATGGCCGCGCAAGGTTCGGTTTTAACCAATAAATACGCGGAAGGATATCCGGGAAAACGCTACTACGGCGGATGCGAATTTGTGGATATGGTCGAAACTATAGCCATCACGCGCGCAAAAAAGCTTTTTGGCGCGGAGCATGTCAACGTCCAGCCGCATTCCGGCGCGCAAGCGAATACCGCCGTTTATTTCGCCCTATTAAAGCCGGGAGATAAAGTTCTGGGAATGAACTTAAGTCATGGAGGCCATTTAACGCACGGCAGTAAAGCAAATTTGTCCGGGAAATATTTTCAATTTGCCGAATATGGCGTCGATCCGGAAACCGAACGAATTAATTATGACGAATTAGCCAAAATTGCCGAGCGGGAGAAACCGGTTTTGATTGTCGCCGGGGCCAGCGCGTACCCGCGGATCATTGATTTTGCCAAATTCCGTGAAGTCGCCGATTCCGTGGGAGCTTTGCTTATGGTGGACATGGCCCATATCGCCGGCTTAGTCGCAACGGGAGAGCACCCGAGTCCCGTTCCTTATGCCGACGTTGTCACGACCACCACGCACAAAACTTTACGGGGTCCGCGCGGCGGAATGATTTTGTGTAAAGAAGAATTAGGCGCTAAGATTGATAAGGCCATTTTTCCCGGTACGCAAGGCGGTCCTTTGATGCACGTTATCGCCGCCAAAGCCGTCTGTCTTCAGGAAGCGCTGCAACCGGCCTTTAAAATTTACCAACGACAGATCCTTAAAAACGCTGCGGTCCTGGCCGATACATTAACGGCGCACGGCTTGCGTTTGGTGTCGGGCGGCACGGACAACCATCTCATGTTAGTAGACCTTCGTCCGAAATCCCTAACCGGAAAAACGGCGGAAGCATTATTGGAATCCGTTAATATTACCTGCAACAAAAATGGGATTCCCTTTGACCCGGAAAAACCGACTATAACCAGTGGGATTCGGTTGGGAACCCCCGCGCTTACGACCCGGGGATTGGTCGAAGCGGATATGGAGGTCGTGGGACAAACCATCGCCGAAGTCCTCAGTTCCCCTACAGACGAAACCATAGCCGAAAAAGCCCGTTGGACGGTGGC
Organism: uncultured Syntrophomonadaceae bacterium; assembly: GCA_944391275.1. GTDB lineage: Bacteria > Bacillota > Syntrophomonadia > Syntrophomonadales > Syntrophomonadaceae > CALXSZ01. The sequence goes on along the minus strand of CALXSZ010000083.1, from coordinate 14,494 downwards.
TGATTTGTGCCGGAAATATCCGTTGTATCCGGATGAATGCCCGGCTGACGAAAACGAAGCGAAGGCGTAACCATGGCAGAGGATCTAAAACGCCCTTCCTGGGACGCCTACTTCTTGCAAATGGCTCAATTGGCCGCGTCGCGCTCAACCTGTTTGCGGCGGCACGTAGGCGCGATTCTAGTGAAAGACCGTCGGGTCATTGCGACCGGATACAACGGCGCTCCCCGCGGTCTGAAGCACTGTGCGGAAACCGGATGTCTGCGTCAGCAGCTTCGCATTCCTTCCGGACAACGTTATGAGATGTGCCGTGGAATTCACGCCGAACAAAACGCCATTATTAACGCGGCTTACTATGGAGCTTCCACGGAAGGTTCTATTCTTTACTGCACCCATCAGCCTTGTTTGATCTGCGCGCGGATGATTATTAACGCCGGCGTCCGAAAAGTGGTCCATCAACGGGATTTTACGGACGAGCAAGCCGTTCAATTTCTACGGGAAGCGAACGTAGAATTAGTCAAAATAACCCCGGAAGACTTTGCCAACAAGCCGTTGCTAAAAGAGGCTCCGGTTTCCATGTCGGAACCTCTTCCTAAATCATCCGTCTTCATCAAACACACTGCCACTTATGACTCGTTTCATGATAAAAACAGAGACGATTAGTTCTCTGTTTTTTATTTTCATTTATAGATCTCTCTTTGCACTTGTTTCGGATTTGCTTTATACTGGGAATGCGATCATTTGATTGACCGCTTCCAATTGAAAAAATGGATAAACAAGATTTTTCCGTATTTTCGGATATTCTTGCCTCGCCAAAGGAGGGATTGGGCTTGAAAATGAAAACGTTAACGCTTCCCCGCTTAGATCGGCTTTCCCCGACCTTAGAATCTACAGCCTTGAAGCTCATGGAAGAAACCGGCGAGCTGGCGCAGGCCATTGGGAAGTTCCGGGGAATGAACGGAGAAGAAACTACCGCAACGGACGCAGAGGTCCGGGAACGGATTGCAAGCGAACTGTTGGACGTTGCTCAGACCGCGGTTACTATGATGTTCGTTATGGAAGAACGATATGGGGTCCACATCGAGTCCGTTGTTGAGAAACATGTCAAAAAACTGGAAGAACGTCGCTATTTAACCAAATAACGGATGGTTACGACAACAAACAAGGAGAAAATATGGGAAAAGCTTATCAGGTAAAATGTACCGAATGCAATTATGAAGAAAAATTTTTCCTCGGCCCCGGCAGCAACGACGCCAATATGACTAAGGAAGCAAAAAAAGATCTCCGTTCCGGCCTTTATGGGGAACAAGCCCGCGAATTCTCCATTTTAGCGTCTTATGGAAAGATTCAATGCCAGCGCACCCTCTATCGCTGCCGCCAATGCGGAAACTTGGAACCCCGTATAAAAATGCGAATTGTCACCCAGACGCTCCATTTCTCTCAACCCTATTTCTGTTCCAAATGCGGGAAACTGATGGGACAGGTTCGACCCTCAGATATCAAAAAACAACATTGTCCCATCTGTGGGAAGCCCATTCAGGTGGTTAATATTTCCAATTGGGATATCGCGCCTTACCCGCTTAAATAAACCAAAAACCCCGACTTTTAAAAAGTCGGGGTTTTGTTTAATAAGGAATTTTTTATAAAATCATCCCGCTCAGGAAATAGCGAACGAACACCATCTCCTCTCTGTTTATATCCTCATTATATCCTCATCTTTCAACGTTTCCGGAAAAGCGTCCCTTTTATTGGTCGGCGCCTTGGAAGTTATACGCGTACGATAATCCCTTCTTCTCCTGCGGAAAGTTCGACGTCCTTCCCATCCGGAATGCTCCCTTCAATTAATTTTTTCGCCAGAAGCGTCTCCACTTCCTGCTGAATCATTCGTTTAATGGGGCGAGCGCCAAAGACCGGATCATATCCTTCGCGCGCAATATAGGACAGGGCTTTGTCGTCCCAGGTGAGCCGCCCTCCTTCCGTCCGTTCGCTGAAACGCGCGGCCAATTTTTCCAACAGAAGCGCCGCAATCTGTTTGACTTGATCCTCTTTTAAGGCGTGGAACGTAATAATCTCATCCAACCGATTCAAAAATTCCGGGCGGAAATATTGTTTTAGTAAATTCATCACCCGATCTTTGATCGCTTCTTCGCTGCCGCCGGTTTCCTGATTGTTTAGAATTTCCTGACTGCCCAAATTGGAGGTCATAATAATAATGGTATTGCGGAAATCCACCGTCCGACCTTTGGAATCCGTCAATCGTCCGTCATCCAAAATTTGCAGCAAGATATTGAAAACATCATGATGCGCTTTTTCAATTTCATCAAATAGGACGACGGAATACGGCCGCCGGCGCACCGCTTCAGTGAGTTGGCCGCCTTCTTCAAAACCGACGTATCCGGGAGGCGCTCCAATCATACGGGCAACGGTGTGTTTTTCCATATATTCGGACATGTCTAAACGGATCATGGCGCGTTCATCATCGAATAGCGCTTCGGCCAGAGCCTTCGCCAACTCCGTTTTCCCTACGCCGGTCGGCCCCAAGAAAATAAAACTGCCTACAGGCCGGTTGGGGTCTTTTAAGCCGCTGCGGGAACGGAGGACTGCGTCGCTGACAGACTGAACCGCTTCATCCTGTCCGATGACACGCTTGTGCAGGGTCTCGGCCAAACGCAACAGTTTATGCCGCTCCCCTTCCAACAAGCTGCTGACCTGGATTCCTGTCCAACGGCTCACCACGTTGGCAATATCCTGTTCGTCCACTTCTTCTTTTAACAGTCGAGCTTCCGGACGGTTCGCGTTTTCTTTGGATTCGCTGTCCGTTTGAGCCTGCAGATCATTCAATTCTTTTTGCAAAGAAGCCAATTTACCATAACGCAACTCTGCAACTTTATTCAAATCGTATTCGCGTTCGGCCCGTTCAATTTCCAACCGGCAATCTTCAATTTGTTTTTTCAGATCCCGCATGTGCGAAATTGATTTTTTCTCATTCTGCCACCGGGCGGTCATTTCGTCGGCTTCGGCTTTCAGATCTTTTAAATCCTCCAAAATATCGTTCCGACGCTGTGCCGAAGCGGCGTCTTCTTCTTTTGCCAAAGCCGCAGCTTCAATTGCCGGCTGCATAATCCGCCGGGTAATTTCATCCAATTCGGTAGGCATGCTGTCAATTTCCGTTCTTAACCGGGCGGCGGCTTCATCCACCAAGTCGATTGCTTTATCGGGCAAGAAACGGTCGGCAATATACCGGTCGGATAAAACGGCGGCCGCAACCAAGGCGGCGTCCTTGATGCGCACCCCATGATGCACTTCGTAACGTTCTTTTAATCCACGCAGAATCGAAATGGTATCTTCCACCGACGGCGGATTAACCATAACCGGTTGGAAACGCCGTTCTAAGGCCGCGTCTTTTTCAATGTGCTTACGATATTCGTCTAAAGTAGTCGCCCCAATCGCACGCAGTTCTCCTCTGGCCAACATTGGTTTCAAAATATTCGCCGCATCCATGGCGCCTTCGGTAGCGCCTGCGCCTACCACCGTATGGACTTCATCAATGAACAAAATGATTCGGCCGTTGGATTGCTGCACTTCTTTTAAAACCGCTTGAAGCCGTTCTTCAAACTCACCGCGGTATTTCGCCCCAGCCACCAAAGAGCCCATATCCAATGAAATGACCCGTTTGTCTTTCAAGCCTTCGGGTACGTCGCGCGCAACAATTCGCCGGGCCAATCCTTCGACAATGGCGGTTTTCCCTACGCCAGGCTCGCCGATCAAAACCGGGTTATTTTTGGTCCGCCGCGAAAGGATTTCCATCACCCGTCGAATTTCTTCATCCCGGCCGATTACCGGATCAATTTTGCCCTCCTGGGCCAGTTTATTCAAGTCTCGACCAAACTTTTCCAACGCCTCATAGGAATCTTCCGGATTATCGCTGGACACGCGCTGGGCGCCGCGGATATTTTTCATTGTTACCAGAACGTTTTCCCGGGTTAAGCCGTTTTCTTTGAACAGCCGTTTTAAATCCGCATCGCCTTCTTCTAACAACGCCAGCAACAAATGTTCCACGCTAACGTAATCATCCTTTAAGGCCGCCGCTTCTTTTTCAGCCCGCGAAAAAACGCGGCTTAAAGAAGAACTCATATAAACCGGTCCATCGTATCCTTGCACGCTGGGCGTCCGGTCCAACAGTCTCTCGGTCTCTTGCTTCATCTGGGCCACGTTGATCCCCGCCTGTTCAATCAGCCGTGGAATAAGCCCTTTGTCTTGCGTCAAAAGCGCATAGAAAAGGTGCTTGGGTGCCAATTCCTGTTGGCGGCGTTCCGCAACCAATTGTTGCGCCGTATTGATCGCTTCCAATGATTTTTTTGTATATTTTTCCATATTCATAAAATCCCCTCTTTTCTTCATGAATGTTTCTCATGATGGACAGGATATGTTTAACCAATTTTGTCTTGTATTTTGTTGGAATTCACCCAACTTGTTTCCATCATCTTTTTATTTTCTCTTTTGTTTCATTCTTTTTTTTACTCTTCTATTATAATCTTTGATTTTTTAAAAGTCAATAAAAGTCAAACACTTTTTTTCTTTTTTTCTCAAAAAAAATATGCAGCGCCAAACTGCATATCCTTTTGCGTTTTTTCTTTTTTTCATATTTTTTCTTTAAGCTTTCTTTCTTTAAGCTTTCTTTTCTCGTCAAACACCGCTCGCTAAGGTTTCCGTATTTGGACCGGAATCTTCCGAATGAAATTTCTCCCAAAGATCGACCAGGAAAAAACGGGTCTGCGGATTTTCCTGGGGAACGGTTGTCAGATTTTTTCCGTCTGAAGCCAGGCACAACGGCGGATATAGCACGCACCACCAGTTGTGTCCGGCCGCCTCTCCGATTCGTACGCGCAAAGCCTGGTAGTTCCCGGCGGGTAAGAACAACTGATCGTACTGCCGGTCAGGAAAGTCAAAATTCCCAATTTCAGCGGTTACGGAATAGTCGTATCCATGACTTTGCACTACTTCCTGAGCCGCCTGTGTCAATTCCTCCAAATGCGCCTCGGCCAAAACCCTCGCTTCCTCCGCATTTTCCGCTCCAGCCAGAATTGGCGTAATCACAGAAATCATTTTATCTCGTACCGCCAACTTCAATTGCTGATCGTACACGCGGTCGCTATTGGCCAGTACATGCAGCCGTAGGTAATGATTATAGGGAAAATAGAAAAAGTTCCACGCGCCGACGGTTCCCACTACCAAAACGGCCAAACCGGATAAAAATAAAATTTTTCTTTTCATAAATTATTCCGCTCCCTTCGATGAATTCAATTTCTCTTTGTGAACAGAAGGAACGGACTCGCGCGCGTCGTCTTTCCGTTTTTTGATCTGTAAAAATTATCTACCGGTTGCAAGTTTTTTATACCGCTTCCGGAATTTTTTTCAAAAAAAACCCCTTCAATCGGATTCGGATAAAAGTTTTTGCAATTCTTACAAGAATTCGCAGTCAAGGTATAGATATACGGTCCTTTTCGGGTTAAAATAGGAAGAAGAGCGTTTGAAAAAGGAGTCGTAAAAGAAATGACACGAACAACACGCCTTCTTTCATGGAAAGAAAGGGAAATTTTTGATAAATTTATTGCACAGCATCCCAAAGGACATTTTTTACAAACCTCCAACTGGGGAATGGTAAAAAAAACCACCGGCTGGGAACCTCGTCTGCTGCTTTTGGAAGAGGACGGCGCGCCAACCGGAGCGATTATGCTTTTAAAACGACGCATCCCGCTTCCTGGGATGAAGCGTTGTATTTACTACGCGCCGCGCGGACCGGTTATTGATATTCACAACCTGGAAAAATGCCAGGCTCTTTTCGCAGGGGTGAAACGGATTGCGAAACAGGACGGGGCTATTTTTTTAAAGATTGATCCGGACGTCCCTGCCTCCGATGAGGATTTTCGTCGGATATTGCAGCGCTGCGGCTTTCGGCGTAACGATACGGGTTTAGATTTTGAAGGAGTACAGCCGGGATTTGTTTTTCGGATGGATATTCGACCCGACGAAGAGGAGCTTTTAACCAACATGCACGCTAAAACCCGATATAATATCCGCTTAGCAGAGCGGAAAGGCGTGACGGTGAAGCTGGCGGAGAAAAAGGACGATCTGAAAACTTTCTATACCATCCTAACCGAGACGGCCCAGCGCGATCATTTTTTGATTCGCGATTACGCGTATTTTGAATCGATTTGGGATCAGATGGCCCCGGCAGGATATGCAAAGATCTTTTTGGTAGAAAGCCCGGATGGGGAAGCAATCGCCGGTTCTCTCCTCATGCATTTGGGCGATAAAGCCTGGTATCTTTACGGAGCCTCCAGCAATGCGCACCGCAATTTGATGCCCAACTATTTAATGCAATGGAAAATGATCCAATGGAGCAAAGCTCATCATTGCACGCTCTATGATTTTCGAGGGGTTTCAGGCGATATTACGGATGAAAACAATCCGCTTTATGGACTATATCGTTTCAAAAAGGGATTTGGCGGCGAATTAACGGAATTTATCGGGGATTGGGATTGTGTCTATTCGCCCTTTTTCTATCGTTTATGGACCCAAGCTATGCCGCAATATAAAGCCTTGCTTCACAAACGAGCGCAAAAGAAAAAGAATCGTTCGTTTCCTCAAGGCACAAAAACCCTTGGGCAATCCAACCAGGGAAATTCGACTCGCTGAAACTGATTTTCGGTTTCTTCCCCCGGTTAACGCGCACAAAACAGGGGGGATCCTCTTACGCGCATGAACCGGCGCGGACCAGGGACGGACCTAAAGCTTTTCACTATACCGGTCCGTTCCCCGAAAAGCCGTCCGATTTTTTGATTTCTCATGAGGAGCGCCCGAAGTCATTCTTGCCCCGATGTTCTTAAAACGACCATCTGCTCAAATCTCCGTTGGAATGGATGGTTTTTTGCAAACCGTTTTTTTCGAAAGCGCCCCGCCAAATTGCAAAAAGCGCTTGTGACGGCGAATCCGCATTTTCCCATACTCGGCAACGGGGGCGGTGTTTTTTTTGATTGCAAATGACGATAAATTCAAGACAATGATTGGTGATAGACATGTATAGCAAATGGATTGAAATCGAAGCGGACGTTGTACGGGAAAACGTTCAGGCCATTTTGAACCGCCTACCGGAAGACGTTGCCTTGATGGCCGTTGTAAAAAACAACGCGTATGGTCACGGACTGGTTGAAACCGCGCAACTCTTATCTGAGCAAGGTGTCACGCATTGGGCGGTCACATGGTTGGAAGAAGCCATTGCTCTGCGTTCAGCGGGAATTCAAGGGGAAATTCTTCTATTGGCCCCCACGGCGGATGAACGGGAAACCCAAGAAGCCATTGCGCATCGCATCACGCTGTGTGTGGCGTCCAACCAGGATGTTCATCAGCTGTGTCAAACCGTACAAGCCGTACAAACACCCGTCCAAATACATTTTAAAATTGAAACCGGTTTGTCCCGGTTTGGGTTCATGCAGCCGGTTGAGCTTCAAGCGGCCGCCGCCCAGATTCTTCGGCATCCAGAAATTGAAGTGACCGGCGCTTTCACGCATATGGCGGATGCCGGAAACGCAGCGTTTACACAAAAACAATTTGAGCGCTTCATGAAAGCCGTCGCGGTCCTAAAGCAGGCCGGAATTACGCCGCCGTGCCTGCATTGTGCAAACAGCGGCGTATTTTTGCGTTATCCGCATATGTATTTAAATATGGTTCGCTTGGGAACGCTGCTCTGCGGGCAATATCCAGACGGGAAATATGTTTCGGACCTCCCCTTGAAAGACCCATTCCACTATAAAACGCGCATCCGGTCGATCAAAAAGTTGCCGGCGGGGAGCTTTTTGGGATATAAGCGGACCTGGCGACTGAGAAAACCCGCTCAGGTAGCCGTGCTGCCGGTCGGGTACAGCGATGGGTTAGGACTTACGGTCAACAACCGCGCAGAGGGTTGGTGGGATTTAAGCAAAAAATTGCTGAAGCTGCTTTTGCATCATTGGGGAATATCCCGTTTTCAGTTGAAAGTTAAAATCCGCGGCGAATGGTATCCGGTACGAGGAAAAATTTTTATGCAGATGGCTTTGGTTGAACTCCCGAATACCTTGACGATCTCTCCGAATACGGAAGTGGAAGTCTTCATTAGCAAAACGCTGGCCGCCAAGGATGTGCCGCGGGTTTTCGTGCAGGGAGATTCAACCGAACTTGCGAATGTTCATACGGCGGAAGAGTTGGACGTTTTGCCTACCATTTCGAGCGAACGCGCGGAATAGGTTTAAATGATTTAAATGGTTTAATATGAAGATTTCAAAAAATAAGTTTTGGTTAGGATAACCTGTTTTTAGGGGATTCCTTTCTAAAACAGGTTACTTCAAACGCTGAATAGCAAGATTTCGCCAAAAATCTGCCGGCGAAGTTTGGTTTTAAAATTTCCACCGGTTAATGATTGCCGATCCGAATCGGAGAAGGTTCAGCGTATGGCAAGTTGTTTATTTTCGATAAAAAACAGGGGAAAGCGAGGGATTTTATGCAACTTTTTATGGACACCGCAAATGTAGAAGAAATTCGTCGGATGTATGAAATGGGGTTTGTCTCGGGGGTCACCACCAACCCGTCTTTGGTCGCGCGGGAAAAACAGGATTATACCGACATTTTACGGCAAATTACCGCTATAGTGGAGGGACCAATCAGTGCGGAAGTGCTGAAGGAAGACGCGCCCGGTATGGTGGAAGAGGCAAGGAAATTGGCCGCTATTCATCCCAACATTGTGATAAAAATTCCACTAACCGCCGAGGGACTAAAAGCCATCCATCAGCTCAAAACGGAAAACATCGCAACCAACGCCACCTTGATTTTTTCAGCGGCCCAAGCGTTACTTGCCGCACGGGCAGGAGCCCGTTTTGTGAGTCCCTTTTTAGGGCGGGTAGACGATATGAGCAATGAAAGCCTATCTGTTTTAGCGGATATTGTAGACGTTTTTGCATTACACGACCTGAACTGCCAAATCATTGCGGCCAGCATCCGTAGTCCGTGGCAGGTGGTCGAAGCCGCTCGTATCGGAGCGGACATTGCGACCGTTCCAACCAAGATTTTGGAACAGATGATTCATCATCCATTGACCGATATTGGCCTAGAGCGTTTCCGTAAAGATTGGGAAGAAGCGCAGAAGAGCTTATAAGGAGCAAAACGAGGAGGGAAATCGTATGGAAAGAGAATTGGCATTAGAATTTGCCCGTGTAACCGAAGCCGCCGCTTTGGCCGCTTCGCGCTGGGTCGGCCTGGGGAATAAAATAGCGGCCGACGACGCCGCCACAACGGCTATGCGCGTGATGTTTGATTCGGTGCCGATCAAAGGAGTGGTGGTAATCGGAGAAGGCGAGATGGACGAAGCGCCCATGTTGTACATAGGGGAGCAGGTTGGAGCCGGCGGTCCTCACGCGCCGGAGGTGGATATTGCGGTGGATCCGTTGGAAGGGACCAATGTGGTAGCCAAAGGTATGACGAATTCGATTGCAGTTTTGGCCATCGCTCCGCGCGGAACGCTGTTGCATGCGCCGGACATGTATATGGATAAAATTGCGGCCGGTCCGGCCTGCAAGGGGCGGGTATTTTTGGACGCCCCGGTAAAAGAAAACGTTCGAGAAGTAGCAAAAGCCTTAAATAAAGCGGTCAGTGAAGTCACCGTCGTGGTGTTGGACCGTCCACGGCATCAGGAAATAATTGATCAAATCCGAAGCGTCGGCGCGCGGGTCCGTTTGATTACGGACGGGGATATTTCTCCAGCTGTCGCTACCGGTTATGCGGATTCCGGCGTCGATCTCATGCTGGGAATCGGCGGCGCGCCGGAAGGGGTGATCGCAGCTGCCGCGATGAAGTGTCTGGGCGGTGAATTTCAAGGGCGATTGTATCCGGAAGACGACGCTCAAATAGAGCGCTGCCATCAAATGGGGATCGCGGATGTAAAACGCTTATACCGTCTGGATGATTTGGTGCAGACGGACGACGTAATTTTCTCTGCAACTGGCATCACCGATGCTTTCATGTTAAAAGGCGTCCACTATATTCAGGGCCACGCGTTTACGCAAACCCTGGTCATGCGCAGCAAATCCGGCACCATTCGTTTGATCGAAGCGAACCATGATTTAAACCGCAAACCGTTTTTCCATGATCCGCGAATTAAGATAAAAATGATTTAACTTTTTATGCTTTTTGTGGTATACTACATTTGTTGTCGGAACATCAAACTGTATCGTGAAAGCCGTACGATACAGTTTGATTTTTCATCTGTCCATTTTCATTCTCCCTCCTATTTTTCATTTTTCCATACATATATGAATAAGATGATTTGCCACACAAGATTTCCACACAAAAATATAAGGAAGAAGGAATTTTTTCTTGAATATTACAGAACTGGAAAACAAAACCATGTTGGAACTCTATCAAATTGCCCGTGAACACAATTTAACGGGATATTATAAACTTCGGAAGAAAGAACTGGTTTTTGAAATTACCAAATTATTAACCAAGTCGAACGAATTGCTGCAAGCCCAGGGGATTTTGGATATTATGCCGGACGGATACGGCTTTTTGCGTCCTTTTGGGTATCTCCAAACGCAAGACGATATTTATGTTTCTCCTTCGCAAATCCGCAAATTCGATTTGCGCATCGGAGATTTGGTCAAAGGTCAAGTCCGTTCGCCGCGAGAAGGAGAACGGTTTTACGCGTTGTTAAAGGTCGAAACGGTCAATGGCTACGCGCCCGTCGAAGCGGGAAAACGGATTCATTTTGACGCTTTGACGCCGTTGTACCCGTCGCAACGTTTACAACTTTCCACCACAAAAGAAGAACTTTCAACGCGCATCATTGATTTGGTGGCGCCCATTGGCAAAGGGCAGCGTGGGATGATCGTCGCCCCGCCCAAGGCCGGTAAAACGGTTTTGCTGCAAAAATTAGCGCACGGGATCGTAACGAACCATCCGGAAGTGGATTTATTCATCCTTTTAATTGACGAACGCCCGGAGGAAGTCACGGACATGCAGCGCAATACGAAAGCCGAGGTGGTTGCTTCAACCTTTGACGAACCGCCGGAAAACCACGTCAAAATCGCGGATATGGTCTTGGAACGGGCCAAACGATTGGTTGAGCATAAGCACGATGTGGTGATCCTGATGGACAGCTTAACGCGCTTGGCGCGCGCGCATAACCTCGTTGTTCCTCCCAGCGGACGAACGTTGTCCGGCGGGATTGATCCTTCCTCCTTACACCGACCCAAACGCTTTTTTGGCGCGGCGCGCAACATCGAAGAAGGCGGCAGCTTGACCATCATTGCTACGGCGCTTATCGAAACGGGTTCGCGTATGGACGACGTTATTTTTGAGGAATTTAAAGGGACGGGGAATATGGAACTGCTGTTAGACCGTAAGTTAGCTGAACGCCGGATTTTTCCAGCGATTGATATTAAATGTTCCGGGACCCGCAAAGAAGAACTGCTCTTCCGTCCAGAAGAACTAAACCTCATGTGGACTTTGCGCCACGCCTGGGGCGACAGCAGCTCGGTTGAAAGTATGCAGGAAATTTTATCCACTTTAGCGAAAACCAAATCCAACGACGATCTGCTTAAAATTGTTCCTTTGATGGAACATAACGCAACAGACGCCGCAAGCAGTTCAGCGGAAAATGACCGGGAACGGGAAAACACCGAGCGGTTAAAAGCGCGGGAATCGGCTTACCGTGACCGTAGCGGTCGCAACTATGCACGACCCGCAAAATAACAAACGTGTTCTTGCTGGAATAAAAACCTCCTTTTCTGTTCATATTACTATTTGTAAACGGTATTCTAACAGAATCGAGGTTGAGTTTTTTGTTCAAAAAATTATGGATGGCCGTGGGACTGGTTTGCTGCTGTTGCCTTGGCTTTTCTCCAAAAGCCGAAGCGGCTCTGGTTTGCGGCGATTTTACACCTTGTCTACTCGCCGAACCGGTCTTCATTCCATCCGACCTTTACACCGTGCAGCCAGGCGATACGCTATGGGGAATTGCTCAGTTATACGCCACCTCCCCCAACGCGATCGCTTCCGCCAATCAAATCCCGCTGGATTCCCCCTTGCAGATTGGTCAAAGGCTCACGCTTCCTTCTTCTGCAACAACCGCCGCCTATTTGGTACAACGCGGCGATACGTTATGGAGCATCGCCCAAAGATATCATACGACATGCCAGGAATTATTGGAGCTTAATCCCTCCTTATCAGCCGATTCCCTGAAAGCCGGTGAAAACATTTCGCTGCCGTCTGCGTCCGTGCGGGAAATTCCTGCTTCGTCCGTTTCACGGCAACGTTCTTATTCCAGTCCCTATGCCTGGCCCTTGGTCGGAATCATTACGTCGCCTTTCGGCGAACGCGAACTGGGTGGTCATCACGGCATTGACATTGCCGGAGACACGGGGGATTCGGTCCGGGCTTCCGCTGCGGGAACCGTCCGCAAAGCCGAATATCACGATATCTACGGCAATATGATTCTCTTAGATCACGAAAACGGGCAGCAAACCCTCTACGGGCACCTGAGTAAAATCATGGTGGAGCCGGGTGAAACGGTCTCCCGAGGGCAAGTGATCGGCGCCGTCGGTTCCACAGGCTTTTCCACCGGCCCGCATCTTCATTTCGAGATTCGCCTGAATGAAATGGCCGTCAACCCGGTCCCGTATTTGCCACGTTAACCTTAAAGGTGCATCTCCGCCGTCCGACTTTCGGATTTTGCGCATTTTGTCTGAATAAAAATTTTTGAAAAATCATTGGTTTGCAGAGCGGCTTCGGCCGCTCTTTTTTCCGTTTTTGTGCTATCCGCTTCTCTTATTTTTCAAAAAACCGTTGAATAGTCAAATGGGATAAATTATGTTAAGATAAAAGAGATTCGATATAAACCTTCACCAGAATCAGCGGGAGAAAGGAAAATTTTTATGTTTTTAGCAGTGTATGCCGATCAGGCCGGCCGAATTTATGAACATCCGCATTTGGGTATGCTTGGGCGCTCCGGAAATGCCTGGGTAGAACCGCTCCCAGAGGAAATGATCCCTCTGCCACAAGGGGCCTCTCTTGTAAGCATCCCCGGTTTTCTCCCAGTCGGCATGAAATCGGACGGTTCTCCAACGGTTTTGCAAACGAATCCTTACGAGCGTTCATCCCCCGTGCAGGCGGTTGCAGCTTTAATGCCGCAGGGGTTTACACGGACGTTGCTTCCGGCTTGCGTCTCGCACGAAAATGCGGTTATGCCGTTAATGGGATACGCCGCCGTAGGATTTTTGGATAATCAATTTTGGGTAGCGGCTGTGCAAAGCGACGAGCATCGCAAATGGGATCCTCAGTTCTATAACGGGGACGATTTGCCGCAACGCGTAAACGATTTCGTGCAGCGTTTTCCGGAAAACCGAATTATTCGGCAATTGGCCTACTGTTCGCTGGAATACAATTGCTTCACCGCACAAAATATTTTTTATCAGCGGTGGGAAGGCGGTATCCCCACGTTCAACCAATGCAACGCCAATTGCATCGGTTGCATCTCGGAAAGTCACGTACCGACGGATTCCCCGCAAAAGCGTCTGATCCAATCAACTTCGGTGCAAGAAGTTGTCGAATTGGGCAGTTTTCACCTGCAACACGCTCCGGAAGGTATCATCAGTTTTGGACAAGGCTGCGAGGGCGATCCTTCGTTGAACGCCGCGCAACTGGCTCCGGCCATTGAACAAATCCGTCGGATTACCGCCCAGGGAACCATTAATATCAACACGAACGCCGGTTATACGAAAGGCCTGATTCAAATGGTGGATGCAGGGTTAGACGCCATACGCGTCACGATGTTTTCCGCCCGGGAAGCGGCTTATCAGTATTACCACCGGCCTAAGCAATATACGCTACAGGATGTTTTCCACACGATCGACTACGCCAAACAGCACGGGGTGCGGGTTTCCGTGAATGCTTTAGTTTTTCCGGGGTTTACGGATCGGGAATCCGAAATTACCGCTTGGATGGACTTTGTGGAAGCCCATGCGATTGATCTTTTTCAACTGCGAAATTTAAACATGGACCCCGATTGGCTTCTTAAAGGACTCCCAAATGAAGAAGGTCTGGGAATCCTAACGCTTATTGCCGCCCTTCAGGAAAATACGACCGGCATGGCGCTGGGTTCCTATACGCACCCGGTTCGGTAAACATCGCCGGAAAAAAGAAAACCAAATGAAAACAAACCATTAAAGGATGGTCGAATGACAAACCATATGGATTTTTTTGAAGACACGACATTACAGCAACCTCTTGTGGCGCTTTTAAAACACGAGCTGCAAGCGCAAGCCATCAGTCATGCGTACCTTTTCATGGGCCCGCCCGGTACCGGCAAGAAGACGTTAGCCCTCCGAATGGCTTTTGGCAGTTTGCCGCAAAGCGGTCCGCATGCCGCCTTGTTTTTTAAAGGTCAAACGCATCCGGCTCTACTACTCCT
>CALXSZ010000082.1 GCA_944391275.1 uncultured Syntrophomonadaceae bacterium | reverse complement strand
TCGGTGTATTTGGCGCGATAATAATTCCCTCTTATACCATTTTAGGCTTTATTGATTTAGCACGCTTTATTCCCGGTGTCGTTGCTTTGTCATTAAACAGCGCCGCGTACGTTGCTGAAATCTTTCGAGCTGGAATTTTAGCAGTGGATATTGGGCAAACGGAAGCGGCCCGTAGTCTCGGATTTTCCGCTTCTCAATCCATGCGCCTAGTCGTTCTTCCGCAAGCCGTCAAAAATATCTTACCGGCCTTAGCCAATGAAATCATTACCATGGTCAAGGAATCTTCCATTTGCATGACGCTTGGCATGATGGAACTGATGTGGGGAGCTAAGACGGTTGCCGGAACCACGTATATTACCATTGCACCATACGTATTAGTGGCTTTCATTTATTTCTGTATTAACTATCCTGCCAGCAAAGCCATCGAAGCCATTGAAAGGAGAATGCGCCGTGGGGATAAGCGATAAATTAATTCGTGTTGAGCATGTCACGAAAGAATACAATCATGGCCAAATAAAAGCTTTGGATGATTGTAACGTAGAAATAGCCCAAGGAGAAGTGGTGGCTATTATTGGGCCGTCTGGATCCGGGAAATCAACCTTACTCCGTAGTCTGAACTTGTTAGAAGTTCCTACTTCTGGAAGTATTTGGTTTGAAGGCGTCAATCTGACCGACAGCAAAGTCAATCTGGATTTACATCGACAGCGAATGGGGATGGTTTTTCAACATTTTAATTTATTTCCTCACAAGACGGTTCTGCAAAATATTACGATGGCTCCGATTCGCCTTAAGCATTTATCCAAAGAAGAGGCTCATATGCAAGCGATGAATCTATTAGAAAAAATTGGGCTAGCAGACAAAGCGCATGAATATCCTTCCATGCTGTCCGGCGGGCAAAAGCAACGGATCGCTATTATTCGCGCGCTGGCTATGAACCCGGAAGTCATGCTATTTGATGAACCAACTTCCGCACTAGATCCTGAGATGGTTGGTGAAGTACTAGAGCTGATGCGTCGTTTGGCGCAAGACGGTATGACGATGGTCGTCGTAACGCATGAAATGGGCTTTGCGCGCGAAGTTGCTTCAAGAGTTCTTTTTATGGATGCTGGAAGCATTAAGGAGGAAAATACGCCTGATCGTTTATTCAATCATCCACAAAATCCACGCTTAAAAGAATTTCTGTCTAAAATACTATAAGGTGGGAAACATACGGATGGTAACGATTTTAATTATTGAAGACGATTTAAATACCCGAAAACTATTATCCGCTATTTTAAAAGTACACGGCTTCCACTTCTTTGCGGTTGAAAACGCTTTTAAAGCGTTGGAACTTCTAAACCAACATCCAATTGATCTCATTATTATGGACGTCATGATGCCTGGAATGGACGGTTATCAATTAACGAAGGAAATTCGTTCTTTTAACGAGCAAATTCCGATTCTCATGTTGTCGGCCCGCCAACTTCCCGTGGATAAGCGCAACGGTTTTTTAGCGGGAACAGATGATTACATGACCAAACCTGCGGACGAAGAAGAACTCATTCTCCGTATCCGAGCTCTTTTGCGCCGTGCGCAGATTGTCAGCGCACGAAAAATTGTCATTGGGGAAGTAACGTTAAATTACGATACTTTTTCGGTCACGCGCGGAGATGACATAACCGTGGAATTGCCGCAGAAAGAATTTCTTTTGTTATTTAAATTGCTTTCCTATCCTGGAAAGATTTTTACGCGCCTACAACTCATGGACGATATTTGGGGAATGAATTCAACTTCGGGCGAACACACCGTCAACGTACATATCAATCGTTTACGAGAGCGTTTTCAGGGGTGGCCCGAGTTCGAAATTATTACCGTGCGCGGATTAGGTTATAAGGCGGTGAAAAAAGAATGAACCCTGTTTTTAAGCAACGTTTTAAACTGGCCCTGTTGTTGGCATTATTCTTTTTTTTCATCATGATGACAACCTCTTTTATCATCACATCTCTTGTCTTTATCTTAGTTCATTGCGATATTCTCCATCCGGGGCGTCCGAATTTTTGGGCGAACATGCTTGCTACGCTGATCTCCTGTACGTTGTTGGGGACGCTGCTTACAACGTTATTTGGTCAACGCTTCCTGCGATCTTCTCAAGAGCTGGCGATGGGAATCAAAGAATTGGCGCGTGGAAATTTTGCCGTTCGCATTCATTTAAGCGGCCATAAAATCTTGGAAGAATTGTCTTTTCAGTTTAATCAGATGGCTAAAGAATTGGGAAGTATCGAAATTCTGCGCAACGATTTTATCAATAACTTCTCCCATGAGTTTAAAACTCCCATTTCTTCTATCAGTGGCTTCGCTCATCTTCTAAAAAAGGATCATCTTACACCCGAAGAACGCCACGAATACATCGATATTATTATTAGTGAATCGGATCGTCTGGCCGCACTTTCCACCAACATCCTGAATCTCTCAAAAATTGAAAATCAGGCGACTTTATTTCATACGCAGCTTTCCCGAATTGACGAACAGCTTCGTCAAACCATTCTCCTTTTAGAACCGAAGTGGTCTAAAAAGCAACTATTAATAATACCGGAATTAGAGGATATATCGTTGTCCTGTGACGCCGAATTACTCATGCAAGTGTGGATTAATCTTCTTGATAACGCCATTAAATTCAGCCCCCCGAACCAATCGATTACAGTCAAGGTCTCCACCTTAAAGCGCAGTAAATGGGTTCATGTTTGTATCACGGATCATGGAAAAGGGATGACGGAACGCACCAAAAAGCATCTGTTTGATAAATTTTATCAAGAAGATGCTTCGCATACGTATGAAGGCAACGGATTGGGTTTGGCTTTGGTTAAACGAATTGTTGAATTACACCAAGGATATATACAAGTTGTCAGCGCCCCCAATCAAGGAAGCGCCTTTACGGTTTGTCTTCCCATGAAATAGATGAAAAAGAATTTTTTAAAGAGTCTCTACGGCTCCTTTTTAATATTTTCCAGGAACTGTTGACATCTTTGAAAACTGTCCGTCCAGGGCATTTCCGGTAGACTTTTCCGAATAACGTTGCCCCAATCTGTTTGGCGGATACGCGGATCACAAATAACGATGACGCCGCGTTTATTTTGCCTGCGAATTAAACGCCCCGCGCCTTGCTTTAATTTTAAAGCGCATTTGGGCAAACTGAGTACCCAAAAAGGATTTTCGTTACGGTTCTTTATCCGTTCGCTGCGCGCTTGTTCCAGAGGAGTAGTCGGAACTGAAAAAGGAAGTTTGGCGATAATTAAACAATCCATTTCTTCATCCACTCCTTCCCAATAGCTATCGGTTCCCATCAAAACCGGGTGCGCAGCCTCCCGATACCGCTCCAATAACCTTGCT
>CALXSZ010000081.1 GCA_944391275.1 uncultured Syntrophomonadaceae bacterium | reverse complement strand
ATTCGACACGATTGACTTTGATTCCCCATTTATCGGTGGCTTCATCCAAAATAGAGCGTAATTTTGTGTTGACTAAGTCCCGCGACGTTAAGGTTTCGTCCAGTTCCAATTCGCCGACAATATTACGTAACGTTGTCGCCGTTAAATTTTCGATTGCTGCAATGGGATTAGCAATTTCATAGGTGTAATTAAATGCGTCAGTCACTTGATAGTAAACGACGGTATCAATCATCATTGTAACATTGTCTTTTGTGATGACAGGCTGAGGAGGGAAATCGATAACTTGTTCTCTTAAGTCAATGATGGCGCGGAAAGTATCAATAAAAGGCACGATAACATTAATCCCTTGGGAGGCTTTTCGACTGAACTTTCCTAAACGTTCCACAATCCCAATGGTGGACTGCCGGACAATTTTGATGGAAGAAATGGCAATATATATCACGAATATAATAAAAAGAAAGCTTACAATTGCTGTGACCATAAAAAACAACTCCTTTCATACGAAAAAAAACTAACAATATTTTAAGGGGCGGGGAAAATGGGACCATCCGGTTCAACGCGGAGTTTTACGCCGTCTACGGCTGTTACTTTTACTCTTTGCCCTACGGCTAAATCCATTTCCGCACTCGCAGTCCAGATTTCGCCATTTACTTTTACTTGGCCGAATTGCAAAGGAGAAATCGGGAGAGTAACAATTCCAATACGACCAATGATGGCATCCATATTACTGTGCGTATCTTTTACATGAATAAATTTTAATAATAATGGTCGAGTAAAAATAATTAAAACTAGACTGCACAGAGCGAAGACCAAAAACTGTACCGATAAAGAAGTCATCAGGCCAATAAAGGTAAGTATTGCTACGATAAGTCCAGCGATTCCCAACCACATAAACCAGAATCCTGCGGTGGCAATCTCCAAGCCGAAGCTTACAAGCGCTACGACAATCCATTGTAAAGCGGTCAAAATATATCCCCTCCTTTCAGCGTAGAATAGCACAACCCACTATATATAGAATTTATTATAGCCAATTCTTACAAAAAAACATACAGGAAACGTTTGATCTAAATATTTTTCTTTACGCCCTCTCTCATTTTATAATAATACCTCATAGCAATACAAGGATATTAAGAAAGATCTGTTTCATTGTTTTATTTTTTAACATATATACAAAAAAATGAAAAAAAACGGAATATTGAGAAAATAAGAGGTAAATAATAATAAACAGAAAATTTGGTTAAATTTGACCGAAAACATTAGTTGAGTAAGAGAGAGGAAGCAACTATTATAAGAACAGATGTTAGCACTCGATTTAAATGAGTGCTAATAAAACGAAAAAATTTTTCTTCGTACATGAATTGGTAAAACAAAAAGGAGGCCATTCCATATGAATATTCAACCTTTAGGCGATCGCATTGTTGTAAAAGTGAGAGAACAAGTGGAAAAAACGAAAAGCGGCATTTACGTTCCGGATACTGCGAAAGATCGTCCGCAAGAAGCAGATGTTTTAGCTGTTGGACCAGGCGCCCGTAACGACAAGGGCGAAAGGATTCCCATGGAAGTAAAAGTGGGCGACGTGGTTGTTTTTTCGAAATACGGCGGAACGGAAATTAAAGTCGAAGGCGAAGAATATATGATCCTATCGGAAAGAGATCTGCTGGGAATTGTAAAATAATCGTTTTTTAGGATATTGGAACAGGGATCAAAAGATAGGAATTTAAAGGAGGATTATGATTATGCAAGCAAAAGAAATTAAATTTGGCGAGGAAGCAAGAAGAGCCTTGGAAAGAGGTGTGGATGCTTTAGCCAATGCGGTAAAAGTGACGGTTGGACCGAAGGGTCGCAATGTTGTTTTAGATAAAACGTATGGTGCTCCTACAATCACGAATGACGGCGTAACGATTGCACGGGATATTAACTTAGACGATCCGTGGGAAAATTTAGGTTGCCAATTGGTGAAAGAGGTAGCCACAAAAACCAACGATGTAGCGGGGGACGGAACCACAACGGCGACAATTCTGGCGCAGGCTATGATCAAAGAAGGGCTGAAAAACGTAGCGGCGGGAGCCAACCCCATGATTATGAAAAAGGGCATTGAAAAAGCCGTTGAAGCGGCCGTAGAGGAAATTAGCCGCATTTCTCGTCCGGTAGAGACCAAAGAAGCCATTGCGCAGGTCGCTACTTTGTCGGCAGGAGACGCAACGATTGGCGACCGGATTTCCGACGCTATGGAAAAAGTTGGGAAAGATGGCGTTATTACCGTAGAAGATTCCAACGTAGCGGGCATTAACTTGAAAATTGTCGAAGGTATGAATTTTAACCGCGGCTATATTTCGCCTTATATGGTGACGAATACGGAAAAAATGGAAGCGGAATTGGATAATCCATACATTTTAATTACCGATAAAAAGATCTCGGCAATTGGTGAAGTTATTCCGATTTTGGAAAAAGTGGTTGCACAACATCGTCCGTTGCTCATTATTGCTGAAGATATTGATGGCGAAGCTTTGGCGACGTTGGTTGTCAATAAGATCAGAGGTTCTTTCACGTGCGTAGGAGTTAAGGCTCCGGGCTTTGGCGAGAGAAGAAAAGCGATGCTGGAAGATATTGCTATTATGACTGATGGTATGGTCGTATCAGCAGATACCGGTGCGAAACTGGAAAATGTCGGACTGGAAGTATTGGGCCAAGCGAAAAAAGTCGTTGTGAAGAAAGAAGAAACGGTCATTGTAGACGGGGCGGCTCCAGAAGAAGCGTTACGCGAAAGAATTGCAAACATTCGTATGCTGCTTGAAACCACCGAATCGGAATATGATAAAGAAAAATTCCAAGAAAGAATGGCGAAATTGGCCGGCGGTATTGCAATCCTCCAGGTAGGCGCTGCGACGGAAACCGAATTGAAGGAGAAAAAATATCGTGTAGAAGACGCTCTAGCGGCTACACAGGCAGCCGTAGAAGAAGGAATCGTTGCGGGCGGCGGTTCGACGTTGATTCATGTCATCGAAGCCGTCAACAAAGTTGAAGCAACAGGCGATGAACTGACTGGGGTTAATCTGGTGAAAAAATCTCTGGAAGAACCGTTGCGCTGCATTGCCAACAATGCCGGAGCGGAAGGTTCGGTTGTTGTTGAGAAAGTCAAAGACGCTCCAGAAGGTTTTGGTTTCAATGCCTTAACCAATGAATATGAAGACATGATTCAGGCAGGGATTATTGATCCGGCGAAAGTGACTCGTTCAGCCATCCAAAATGCCGCAAGTATTGCAGCGATGTTGTTGACGACTGAAACCATTGTTTGCGAAAAGAAACAGCCGGCTGCCGCAGCGGCTGCAGCGAATGCAAATGCCTTGAGCATGGCGGATATGATGTAATTTCTTAATTTCTTAGTTAAATGAAATAAATTCGTTACAAAAAGATAGCCCCCTTAAAGGCCGTACTCTATAAAAAGGGTACGGCTTTTTTTTTGAGATGCATCGAATTTGAAGGGCTTTTTAAAATATTTTGTGTTAAAATACGAGAAAAGTCCTGAAAAATAAGGAGAAAAACATATGACGAAAACATATAAAACCGTGTCGGATCTAGTAGGGAATACTCCGTTAGTGGAATTAAAAAATTTAGAAAAAGCCTTTGGTCTTCAGGCTACATTGCTGGCGAAATTAGAATCTTTTAATCCGGCGGGCAGCAGCAAAGACCGTATTGCGAAATATATGCTGGATGAAGTCGAAAAAAAAGGGGGTTTAAAGGAACATTCGGTGATTATTGAACCAACCAGTGGAAATACCGGAATTGGATTGGCTTTTATTGCCGCAGGACGAGGTTACCATACCATTTTAACCATGCCCGAAACCATGAGTATAGAG
>CALXSZ010000080.1 GCA_944391275.1 uncultured Syntrophomonadaceae bacterium | reverse complement strand
GCCGGCGATGTCGGGGGTTCAATTTGCGGACATAGCTGGAGGAAGTCTATATTCGACGATTGCGATTTTATTGGCGCTGGAAGGACGGAATCGTACGGGAAAGGGGCAGTTGTGCGACGTGGCCATGCTGGACGGCGCGATCAGCCTTTTGACTTATACGTTAGGCGAATGGTCGGGGTCCGGGGTTCTTCCTCAAATGGGACAAGGGGTTTTAAGCGGCGGTTATGCGTGTTATCAAATTTATGAAACAAAAGACCGGCGATTCGTAAGTTTAGGCGCGGTTGAAAACAAGTTTTGGGCCGGATTTTGTCAGAAATTGGGCTTGGAAGAATATATTCCATTTCAGTATGAAGAAAGTAAACAAGGGGAAATTTTACAAGTGGTTCGCGCCAAGATGCAAGAGAAAACACTGGATGAATGGATCGATTTTTTTGCGGATAGCGATATTTGCTTTTCTCCTGTGCTGACAGTGGATGAAATGTGCCGGCATCCACAGACACAAGCGCGAAACATGATTGATCGCATCCCCAATGTCAATCAGAGCGGGCGAGAAGTGATTGTAACGGGCGTACCGATTAAATTGTCGGATACGCCAGGCGAGCCGCGCTACCAATTTGCCGCTTTAGGACAGCATAATGAGGAGATTCTGCTCCGGGCCGGATACACGCAGGAACAAATCGAGACATTCCGCAACGATGGAGTGATTGGTTAAAAATGTTGGCTATTTTTAGGAATTGGATGAGGAAAAGAAATGTTTTTCATTGGGTTGCGTAGTCTACAGTATTGGGAGAGACGAAAAAATACTTCTCGTACGTTTTTTCGCTATCCTCTATTAACGGTGTTGGAGAGTTTGTTTCTTTCCGCTTGGGTTTCGGTTTTGGTTTCGCAGTGGGTAACGATTCATTCTTTCCCGGACACGCTTTTATGGATGTGGGAACACCCCGTTCCGGTATTGCTGGATTGTTTTGTGTTAGGGGCGGGCAGTGCGATTTTGTGGGCCGCTTTTCGCAGAATGTGGTTGGCCTTCGGAGTGCCGGCGCTGTTCGTTTATTTGTTTTCGGTAATCAATTATTACAAAACGCTCATTAACAGTACGCCGCTCTTATATAGCGATTTGGCGCATACCGGGAGTTTTTTTCCAATCGCAAAATTTGTTTTACCCCAACTGGAATTTGATCTATTGCTGTTTCAGGCTGCGTTGCTTTTGGTTTTAACCGGCTGGATATTGTTTGAAATGGATCACAAAGTTCCGCCTATGCGTTGGTCTCGGATGGGGTTCGCTGGGGTTGGCGTAGCTTTCTTTTTGATTTTTAATGGGACGGATCTTTTTCAGGTACCAGCGGCCGCTGTTGCGGCCGAATACGAACCTCAGGAGGAGCGAATTGCTCATTGTGGAAGTTTATGGGCCTTTTATTGTGCGTATGCCGCTTCTGAAAGAGGAGAAATAGAGTATTCGACTGAAGATATGCGCAATCGTATCCAGTACTTGAATACGATCAATGAGCTTGAGCAGCAGGAAAAAACATCTGAGGAAATCCGTCCGCATGTTATTTTTATCATGTCGGAGAGTTTTTTCGATGTGACCCGGCTTCCGAACGTACAATTTTTTAAAGATCCCTTACCGAATTATCATGCACTCGCCAGGGAGTATACGAACGGTCCATTTTTATCAAATACGTGTAACGGGGGAACGGCGTATGTGGAGCTGGAAGTTCTCACAGGGTTATGCAGCCATTTGCTGAATGAAGGGGATACCTTGCCTTCTCTACAGCCGAACGACGTTTACGACCGTATTCCTTCTATTACCCGCGTTTTCAAAGAAAAAGGCTATGCCTTGGCTTTTTTGCACGCCTATACGCCGGAATTGTATAATCGCCCGGAAATCTATAAGCGCTTAGGGTTCGACCCCATTTTATTTAGCGATCATTTTCCGGCGGACGCAGAAATCAAAGGGGGGTATCTTTCCGACAAGGCTTTTGCCGACCAGCTAATTTCGCTTTATGAGGAGCGAGATCCGGATACACCCTTGATGGTGATGGGCGTCACGATGGAAAATCATCAACCCTCCTATAAAGGCAAGTTTTCACCGGATGCAGATCTTCCGTTCCAAGCGCCTACGATGGATGAGAAAGGTCGAGAGATTTTTCAGTCCTATTTAACGGGCGTTCATGATGCGGACGCGTCATTGGGGCAGCTTGTGGATTATTTTTCTCAAGTGGAGGAACCGGTGATGCTCGTGTTTTGGGGGGATCATTTGCCAAACCTGATGGTAAACAGCACGGAAACCATCTATTCCCAGTTAGGCGTTTACCCGTCGCCGGCCTCTATCACTTGGAGTACCGATGTGTTAAAACAGATGCTCACAACGGATTATTTGATTTGGACGAATTACGAGGAAGAACCAGAACCGGATCATACGGAAAGCTGCACTTTATTGGGGTTATCCGTCTTAAAACGGATCGGGTTTCCCTTAACGGATTATTATGCATGGCTGGATGCGAACATTGCGCCGAATTTATTGCTGTACCGTCCGCGTTTGTATGTGGATGCTCAAGGTGAAGCTTATTCGGAAGTCCCCGAAGACAAGGAGACTATGATCGAAAATTATGCGCTGTTAATGTATGATATCATTTATGGAAAAAATGAAGTTTTTGCAGAATCCGCCGTCCCATAGAAAGAAAAAAGCAGACAGAATGAAAAGAAATCTTCTGTCTGCTTTTATATTTGCAGGGGTTATTTGGCGACTTTAAGCAATATTTTCCGGAGTTTGCTGTAATTCATCCAGTTTGACGTCATTTTTCTTGATATGTTTTCCAACGATTTCCCCGACCTCGGTAACGGTCGCGAAAGAAGAGTGTTCATCTTGGTGTATGATATCGCGGAGTTCGGATAACTCCAAACGCGTCACTACGCAGTATAATACAGTCTTCGACCCGCTAATCAGACCGTTTCCATTCAGCTGCGTACAGGTGCGCCCTAAGCGTTGGTAGATGGTTTCCGCAAGATTGGTGTTCTGATCGGTAACAATTAGAACTGCTTTTGCCTGTTCCATTCCTTCCTGGACCATATCGATCACTTTAAACGTGATGAAGTAGGTCAGCAGACTGTACATCGCACGATCCCAACCAAAAAGGAAAGCGGCGCAGGCATAAATGATGATATTGATGAAAAACACAATCTGACCGACGGAAAAAGTGGTTTTACGGCTCAAGAGTAAAGCGACGGTTTCGGTTCCGTCTAGACAGCCGCCGTTGCGCAAGACAGTTCCCACGCCGAGTCCTAATAGAATGCCTCCAAAAACGGTCGCCAG
>CALXSZ010000079.1 GCA_944391275.1 uncultured Syntrophomonadaceae bacterium | reverse complement strand
GCAGATAATGTAGGATTGCAATACTGATAACTAAAATAGGAAATCCAGTCGAATACATTCCCACTCCTAAACCAGATATAATGGTTGTTGCAGGGCCTGTTAATGTTGAATCCGCAATATTTTTAACCGGTTTATAATCAGCAGACGTATAATATTCGGTTAAAGCCCCAATAATGGTTCCTGCTGCCAAACCAGCTAAAATAGAAATAAATACGCCAAACATTCTAAACGGCAAGAAAATCAGAACAGCAAACAATGCAATAACCAACATGATAACCGAAGCTGTCCAAGTTCCTGAATTCAAAGCTTTTTGTGGGTTCGCATCGTCTTCGGTCTTTACTTTTTTCATTCCAAGATACGCTGCCACAACTCCTCCTGCCGCCACAATGGTCGGCAAATAGAGCACGCCTAAACCTAGACTCGAATCGTTCGCTATCATTACAGCGCCTAAAGTCATCGCAGAAATAATAGAGCCTACATAAGATTCAAATAAATCCGCGCCCATTCCTGCAACGTCTCCTACATTATCTCCTACATTATCTGCAATTGTAGCCGGATTACGCGGATCATCTTCCGGAATACCTGCCTCTACTTTTCCAACTAAGTCGGCTCCAACATCGGCCGCCTTTGTATAAATTCCACCACCAACACGTCCAAACAGAGCAATCGAACTTCCGCCTAGGGCAAAACCATTAACAATGTTTGGATCCTGGAACATATAATACAGAATACCCAAGCCAACTAAGCCTAAGCCACATACGGACAGCCCCATAACGGCTCCACCAGAAAAAGCAATGTTTAATGCAGAATTCATAGAAGTTTGCGCAGCGTTCGTTGTGCGAACATTCGCTTTTGTTGCAACATTCATTCCTATGTATCCAGCACTTGCGGAACAAATGGAACCAATTAAGAAACAGAAACTTGTCGACCAATTTAAAGCCACGCCCATAATAAGAAATACAACGATCACAAAAATTGCCATCATGGTATATTGTTTTTTCAGGAAGGCCATCGCTCCTTCATGAATATGTCCGGCAATTTCTTGCATTCTGTCATTTCCTGGGTCAGCCTCAAGAACGACTCGGGATCTCTGCCAAGCAAAATACAATGCTAGCAAACCGCCAACTGGGGCAAATAACCCCAAAAAAATCATCATCTTTTTGCCCACTCCTTCTTTTGTTCGTTTTATTTAGACAGCACTCAAATTCCCCGTTTAAAAATTACTCTTCTGAATGCTGTGCCAAATCAAATTCTTGATCCTAAACAAGAACTGCCCACACGAGACAAATAATCATAAATAGGACAGCTAAAACACCCGTAATTTTGGACAGCATATCATCTAAACCCTTCTTTTTCCCAAACAAGGCTTCTCCGCCTCCGGTAATACTGCCACTAAATCCCGCGCTTCGTCCGGATTGCAGCAAAATGCTGGCCATAATCGCTATTGCAATAATGATTTCTAAAATGAGCAATGCAATTTTCAATTTTCCTTTCACCTCCCGTTACGGCAACCTGTTCATCCAAAAAATTGGTCAGGCGGTTTCCTTTTTGTTTTCAAAATGTTTCTTCTAAATATAGAAAGGATTTTTTTAACAACCGTTTTCTATACCGTTTCTATATTATCATACTTTTCCGATAGATAGCAAGCAACTTACTCTTTTCCAGGCGCTTTTTTTATTTTTGTTGTCCTATCCAAAATTAGAGTATTTCCTGTCATTTCCTTCGGTTTAGGAATCCCCAACAATTCTAATAAAGTTGGCGCGATATCCTCTAACGCTCCATCTTTTCTTAACGTTTTGTCTTCCATCCCTTCACCCGCTAAAATAAAAGGAACAAGCGACGTCGTATGAGCCGTATGTGGAGATCCTGTCTCGGGATCGATCATACATTCGCAATTCCCGTGATCCGCTGTCACCAGCAAAACGCCTCTTTTTCCCAATACGGCTTCCGCAACCCGTCCTAAACATTCATCCACCGTTTGAACGGCCCGAATAGCCGCAGATAAAACGCCCGTATGCCCCACCATATCCGGATTCGCAAAGTTAATCATGATTACATCATATTGATCCGACGCAACCGCTTTCAACACCGTTTGCGTAATTGCTTCGGCGCTCATTTCCGGCTGTAAATCATAGGTCTTCACTTTAGGCGAAGGGATCAAGATTCTCTCTTCTCCAGGGTAAGGCGCTTCCACTTGTCCATTGAAGAAAAAAGTCAGATGCGCATATTTTTCCGTTTCGGCTACTCTCAATTGTTTCTTACCATGTTCCGATAAGACCTGGCTCAAAATATTTTCCATACTTTGAGGCCGATAAGCCACAGGTGCCGGCAAAGAGACGTCATATTGCGTCATACAAAGATAATGCAAGTCCCTCAATAGTTTCCTGGGAAAACCCTCGAAAGCCGGATCGACAAAAGCATGGCTGATCTGTCTAGCGCGATCCGCCCGAAAATTAAAGAAAATCACGCTATCGTGATCCTGTATCGTTGCAACCGGCTGTTTTTCCGCATCCACTATAACTGTAGGAATCATAAATTCATCTGTAATATTCTTTTGATAACTGGCCTGAATCGCTTCTGAGGCATTTGATGCAATGGGCCCTTTGCCATCTACAAGCGCTCGATAAGCCATTTCAACCCTTTCCCAGCGTTTATCTCGGTCCATTCCATAGAATCGCCCCCCAATGGTCGCAATTTTCCCTACGCCAATTTGACGCATGAACGTTTCCAATTGTTCAACATACTTTAAAGCGCTTTGAGGCGGAACATCACGTCCATCTAAGAACGCATGAACATATACCTTTTCCAATCCCTTCGCTTTCGCCATTTGGAGCAAAGCCATTAAATGCGTAATATGGCTATGTACCCCTCCATCCGAAAGCAGTCCGATCAAATGCAACGCATGATTCCCTTTCCAGGCATGATCCAAGGCCGCAATAATTTCAGGGTTCTTTTGCATCTCGCCGGTTTCGATGGATCGTGTAATACGAGTAATTTCCTGATAAACTACCCGCCCTGCTCCAATATTTAAATGTCCAACTTCCGAGTTGCCCATTTGCCCTTCAGGCAATCCTACTGCCGTTCC